>JACRMO010000249.1 GCA_016214925.1 Gammaproteobacteria bacterium | reverse complement strand
TAGGCCAATGATTTCCTTACGCAATAAATATCGTTGATTAACCTATAAACGGAGTACTCCCATGAAACTGATTCTCCTCGGCGCCCCCGGCGCTGGCAAAGGCACCGTCGCCAAACTGCTCACCCAGCTCGACGGCTCCGTCCAGATTTCCACCGGCGACATCCTCCGTGCCGCCGTCGCCGCCGGCACCGAACTCGGCAAGAAGGCCGAAGCCGCCATGAAGGCCGGCGACCTGGTCTCCGACGACCTCATCATGGGCATCATGGGCGAGCGTCTGAAGCAGGACGATTGCAAGAACGGCTACCTGCTCGACGGCTTCCCGCGCACCATCCCGCAGGCCGAAGCCCTGAAGAAGATGCTGGCCGACATGGGCGAGAAGCTCGACTGCGTCGTCAACATCGACGTGCCGCGCGACGTGATCCAGGATCGCCTGACCACCCGCCGCACCTGCACCAGCTGCAACGCCATTTACAACGTAAAGTCGAACCCGCCGAAAGTCGCCGGCGTGTGCGACAAGTGCGGCGGCCCGGTCGTGCAGCGCGACGACGAGACCGAAGAAGCCATCAGCAACCGTCTGGACGTGTACAACCAGAAGACCGCGCCGCTGGCCGGCTTCTACGAGAAGGAAGGCATGCTGATGACCGTCACCGCGACCTCCAGCGACGACGTCATCAATGCCATCAAGAACAAGATCGGCATGTAATTCACAACCCGTCATTCCGGCGCAGGCCGGAATCCATGCATCAGACCCTGGATTCCCGCTTTCGCGGGAATGACGAAACCTGAATAAGAAACGGGGCGTGGCAACACGCCCCGTTTTTTTATGCGCCTTCAGTGTGCGCACGTATGTGCTGCGCGACTCAACGGCCGCCCGACGGCACCCGCATTCCGCCCTGGCCCAGCGGTTCGCGCAGGCGCGCGAATTCGCGTGGCACGACATACTGCAAAACATCCTTGCCCTGATCGTCGACTATCACGTCGAGGCCTTTGTCCGGGTAGAGGAAGTGCTCAAGCTGATCGCCGGTACGCAGGCGCTCTTGCGGTGGACCGAAGCGCTTGAGCACCGTCTCCGCGTCGAGGTTGGCCGCGGGTATGAAGGTCATGGCGGCGATCGGTGTGCGCAAGGCAACCGACAGATCTTCCGGATCGAGATCGTAGCGATACGTGGTGTCGTTCATATAGCTTCGGCGGATGCTCCGTTCGCGCAGCTGCGCCAAGGTCTCCGGATCGAGCGCCGCGACCAGGATCATCCTGCCCAGGAACACGCCGGCCGTAACCGTGTCGTAATACGCCTCAAGCGCGCCGGCCTCGCCCTGCGCGGCGACGATGCCGATCTTCATGCCATCGCCGAAGCGCCCGCGCGCATCATCGAGCGTGCTGTGCGCCAGTTCGAGACCGAACACCCGGGAATTGCCGTTCGCCAATATCTCGATCTGCCAGGGCAGGCCCTTGGGTAGATCTTGGATGCCGGGCGCCGACGGATGGTCGCTGTCCGGGCGGAGCCACACAAAGGCGGCGATGACGACGGCGATCAGGAACGCGATGACCGGAAGGGTTTTCATGGCGGGTTTGCTCTTATATGCCGATGCGGCGCACTTGCTTGCAGTGTAGCGTCACGGATGGCGCGCCGGCTTGACTGAAATCAACCCGGGTCGATTCGGTGATGCGTTCGAGGGGGAACAACGGTATTCGCGGGAAGCTGCTTTCTGGTCACCATCCTTGGTCTCCTTATGTGGTCATCCTGACCGTTCAATCGGGGAATCGCGCATGCAGCATCACTTCGACCAGCGATCAATTTGGTAATCCGGGGTCAGAACACAGATTCGGCTGGTACTAGGAATAAATGTGTTCCGCCCCCGGTTATCGATAGAGATCGCCCCAGAGGACACTCTGATGCGCGCGTCTACATGCCGACCAATTCGGCGTGAACGCCGGTACTTTTGACCCGCGCCAGAATATCCGCCGCGGCGACGCATTCCGGGTTGTATGCCACAAGCATCAAGTGCGCATTGCCGGAGGGTACACCGGCGCTGATGACACACTCGTCTTCGCGCATGGTTTCCTCCAACTTCTTCAGGGATTCAGCTGATAAGGTTTCATCGATGTGGATCATCACATCGGCCATTGATATGTCCATGACTGCCACCTCTCTCTACACAAGAATCACTCGTTAACAATAGTTCTTCTAACCCGCGCCAACCAATAGAAAGCGCTTATTGGCCCGCACCCAAATAATGTCTGGACCGAGCTTGCGCCATTCATAAAACCCGTCCGCAGCGATCAGGCAGTCCCCTGACGTGTATTGATCGAAATTCTCCGGATCGAAACCCACACACACCAGAGTCGAATCGGCAAATCCTTGACGCGGTTTCTTACGCAGTCCGCTACACAAACCACGAAAGGCGACCATACTTCCCGTGACCTCAGCAGGTCCCTGCGGCTCATGCCGGCACATGTGTGACCAAGTTCACGGTTTGTCCGACCTCGCAGGCGTTTTATAACCGCCCACCCGCGCCGCGGGTGTGTTCCTCAATTCGCTTCAGGGAGTACATGTCATGCGCAAGATGCCAATCGTTACCACGCTCGTCCTATTGGCCGCCGGTACCGTACAGGCGGAACAACAAATGAACCCCGCATTCCAAAGTATCGATACCGATGCCAACGGCTACGTCTCGCAGACGGAAGCCTCTGGCAACAGCGCTCTCACCAGCCGCTGGAATGAATTGGATAAGGACAAGAACAACATGCTGGATACGTCCGAGTTCAGCGCCTTTGAAACCGGCACACCCGGGGAGACTATGAAACAGGCCCCGATGGAACGGACTCCAATGCAGGGCTCACCACGCTACTGAACACGCGTGAGCTGCCGGTGGTCGGCGACGAGATCAGGAGGCCTTGTCGCCGGCCTCGGCCACGCGTTCGGTGCAATTGCTCAACACCAACTTGGGCGGATTCATGGAGAAGATGAAGGGCGCGGCATGGCGCAATGCGCTGAGGCCGAGGATCTGCCGGGTCTTGCCGGGAAACACCGCCGCCTCCACATCGCGCAAGGTACAGGATGCACCGATGCGTATCTCGGCAATGCGATAGATCGGAACGGTCATGGTCGTACCGTTGGCGAGAATGCCGGTCAGATCCTTGACGAAGGTGGCGTCGCCGGAATCGCGCAGAATCCCGAGCGTCTCTTCGTTGATGGTCATATAGCCGGCCCCGGTGTCGACCATCAGATCCACCGGACCAACGCCGTGAATTTCGCCGTCGACGTAATACGTTTCCGCACCCTTGTCCCGCATCGGGACATTGCTGTCGAAATCCCCTGCGTACAGGTTTCCGGTCCACAGAGCCCCCAGGGCCGCCAGCACTGCCGCATATTTGATCATTTGCTGCCTAGATCTCCCATACACAATGGTCGTGTCTGACGGGTTCAGTGGATATCTGCGTGATGTCTTGAAAGTGGTGCAACTATCAGGCCAGCCAGGTTGAACCATCCTGAAGCGTATGAGATCGCAATCTGCGGCCAGACTGGAGTCAGGCACGGATTACCGCCTGAGCGAGCTCCGCTTCGATCAGCGATTTAATCAGCGTCCGACAATTCGTGACCATGCACGTACAGGCATGTACGCAACTGAGCTCAAGATCCTGAATCACATTGTCTTCGACACTCAGCAGACAGACCAGCGCGATTTCCTCTTTCTCGCGCTCGGAGCCGGCTTGGCTCAATAACGTGACCGTATCGCAGCCCTCGATGAAGCGCTTGCGGGCATAAAAACTGATGCGGTCGAAATCGTAGTCCCCCAAACACCCCGGGTTGTGGCACGTCATGGAGTTATATACCTCTGCACACCGCCGACCCTGGCATAACTTCACAATACACTCTCCTTCCCGATCAACTTAATCCGATCACACGGAAATGAAAGTGTGTTGATCAGCAGGCCGCCTGAAATCACCCAAGAGCTTGACGAATGTCATGCCAGAGCGAGATTACCTCGACCCGGGTCAGGATATTTCGACCCGTGCGGCGCACGGCCCCAATGCAAAGCAACCAACTCGCGGCCGCCGTCGAGTGGGTTATGTGCGGGCGAGGCAGTCCGGGTGACACGTCCGCACAGAGCGTGCCAGCAGTTTACCGTCTGCTCACATCATCAGCGGCAGAAGCCCCACCAAGCCAAACAGGATCAGGTAAAACGCCACGATGTAGCTCAGCAGTCTTGGCCAGAGCAGAATCGAAATACCCGCCAGCAGGGAAATCAACGGCGGACTAATCAGGGCAAAGCTCATATTCATTTCGGCACTCCTTAGATAGATAGAGGACTGAACCCGTTTAACCTGCAGACCCACCCCTACCAACCCGGCAAGCGCTTGAACACCATCAACGCATAAATAACCAGCACGGACGCGAAGGCGGGCCAGCCCAGCAGGAACCACCAGCGCATGTAGTGATGGTAACGCGCATCCAGTGCGGTCTTTCCACGCAGCGCCGAATCCGCCAGGTTGCGCATCCGAATCTGCAACCAGACCACGGGCAACCAACAGCTACCGGCCAGCGCATACAACACCAGGCTGACCAGTATCCACGGTTCGGTCAGGGCATAACCGCGCGTGCTCAACAACCATAAGCCGGAAATCGGCTGGATGAGCACCGTGGGCGTGGTGAACAACCAATCGGCAAGCACGACGTTACGCGACACATCGGCAATGACCTGCACATTCCCGCTCTTGTGCGCACGCCACATATAGAAGGCCGAGCCCAAGCCAGTACCGAACAACAGGGTCGCGGAAAGGATGTGAATCAATCTGACCAGCAGGTAGGTATCCATCAGCGCCGCCTGTTCAAGACCAGCATGATCAACACCGCCGGGATCAGCGGCAGATTCTTGATCAGCCCACCGAAAGGCTCCATCCACGCCGACGGTACAGCGATCCCGATAATCAACGTATAGGCCAGTAGCGACAGCAACATCAGCGTCCCCGCCAGCGGGACACGCCAGCCGATCAGCAACATCACACCCAATATGCAATCCAGTGCGCTCACCGCGTAGATCAACCCGGCGGACAACATCACAGGAACGTTCAATGCAGAAAGCGTCGCCGCCGCATCCGCCATCGGCGTTACGAAACCAACCACCCCCGACCAGACCCACAGCATGCCCAGCATGAGCCGCAACAGCGGCCCCAGAAAATACAGCCGCGCATGCCAGCGGTCCTGCACGCCCGCCGGTGTTGCCGCCAAGGCCTGATCAACCGACTTGGGCTGTATGCCCGTGGCCTGCGTAAAGGCCGCGACGGCACCTGCCGAGCCCACATTGCCATGCTGCAGCATGCGATACATCGTCATACCCAAAGGACCACGCCCGAGCATCTCCCCTGCCATGGCGACCGGTTTCACCAGCAGCAAGGGCACATGCACAATCCACGGCCGGCCGAAACCCAGCCAATTCCGCAATGCCATCACGAAGGATTCCATAGAAACCGACCGAGGGCCGACCGCCTCGATCATCCGCTGACGGCAATCGCAGTTCCGCAGTAAAGCAACGATCGCCTGCCCGAGATCATCGGCACAGATCGGCTGCAACAACTGACAGCCATCGCCCGGCATCGGCATGACCCCAGGCAAGGCCGCCATCGCGCGCAACAGCGAGGTGCCACCATAAGAAGCCTTCGGCGAATACACCACAGACGGCCGGATCACCACCCAATCCAGATCCAACTGTGACAAGAGCGCGTCGCAGCGGTGCTTGGAGCGGATGAACTCCCCATCCTCGTCCTGCCCGATTGCAGAGATTTGAATCACACGGCGGATACCCAACTGCGCACAGGCACGGAACAGCGCCATCGGTGCACGAACATGAATAGCATCGAAATCGCCAGCCTTTGTTTCACGCAGAATCCCGGCGCAGTTGATGACGGCATCGATCCCCGTGAGGCGTGATAACCAGACCTCAGGTTCCACATCTCGGGAATAATCACAGACAATGGTCTCGATGCCATCAGCGCGTGTACGACCACCGGCACGCACCCCACAGACAACCGTATGCCCGTCGGCTTGCAATGCCGAGACAATTTGCGAGCCGACAAACCCGCCGGCACCGGTCACGAGTATGCGCAAGGGATATTCCTTTGTTTATTGTTTGGCCATGCGTCCGACACGTCTTTCATGACTTGCGCGGGGTGCTCGCTGCCGCCGTGATGCGTTCGCGCAGATCGTCAGGTGCGCGGAACACAAAGGCGCGGCCGCGTTTGCGCTGCTCCAGCAGGCCACGCTCAGTCAGACGCAACAGATCGGTGCGCGCCGTTTGCATGGTAATGCGATGCGAGCGGCGTTGGCTCTCGACGGTGTAGTCTTGGCCAGGATGGCGCAAAGCATTGCTGAGCAAGGCCACTTGGCGATGATTCAAGTCTTCGGACAAACCAGGCGCGTGACGCAGCAAGTTTTCGGCATCGCGCTGCTCAGAAGATTTACGTTCCAGGTAGTCATACAGCGCCGCGATGGCCTGATCAATGACGCCGAGCTGATGGATGATGAAATAGGTCGTGTCATTGCTGTCAGTCTTAGTGTGCAAATACGCGCGGCTGTAGTGCGCCGGCGCGCGTTTCAGCAGGCTCGATATGGACACGTATTCCAGCAGCCAGTAACCGGCGCGCGCCAGACTCCAATAGAACACCGCGCGCGCGGTGCGGCCATTGCCGTCCACGAAGGGATGGTCGTAACCAAGCATGAAGTGCAGCAGGATGGCGCGGATCACCGGGTGTACGAAGGGTTCGGCGTCGTCGGCGCGGTTGGCGAAGTCGCACAGGGCCTGCAGACGTTGGGGTAGGCCCGTCGCCTCGGGCGGGTCGTGCAATACATTGACGTGCTGAGCATCCACCACCTGCACGCGCTCGCCCTCGCCACGCAGCCGCCCGGCGGCGCTCGTATCGTCCATTGTGTCGGCGGTGACGATGCGGTGCAGTTCCAGAATGCGCTGCGGCGTGAAGGGTTCGACGCGCAAGTCGCGGATGTGCTCCATAGCGCGGAAGTTGTTAAGGATCATGCGCTCGCTGCGGTCGCGTGGTTTGCGTCCAGAACGCAGCATGGCCTTGGCCTCTTCGCGGGTGGTCGCTGCGCCTTCAAGCTGGCTGGAGGTGATGGCTTCCTCGATCAGCGAGCTGACCAGATAACGGTCGCGGTCTTCGCTGGAGACGATGGGTGATTCCATATTCAGGCTGCCGGCGGCGCGGCGGTCGATGTTGTGCAGCGCCTGCAGTACCGGGTCGGGCATGCCGAACTGGATAGTTGCGCCCAACTTGTCGCGGAACGGTAGCGCCTTAAGCTGGCCCTGGCGCGCCACTTTGATAACGGCCCACCAATCCTCATGCGTCAGCCCCTCCGGTGGGTTGCGGTGGCGCAGTTCATCCCAATGCAGATAGCGTCCATCCACCAGCGGTCCAGTGGCACGCAGAGCCTGATCCGGGTTGCGGCGCAGCAGGTCCATAAATAGCCGCTCGAACGGGGGGGGTGTCAGGGGCATCTTCATGGGTTTGTCAGCTCACTGCTAAATCTTCTTTGATTAGCACTTAATTGGCAGTTTACCAGCTAACTGCTAATTCTTGTCAAGCTAGCAGTTTATTAGCAATTGGTTTAGCCGCCAGCTATCAGACCTCATGGCACCGTTGCAGCTTTGAAGTTCAATCACTTACAGTGAGAAGATAAGTATCCAGATTGTCGGGGAGTAGCTACCTCAGGCCTGCCATACGCCAAAGCCGGCCTCGCGCAGACCGATCGCCAACTCCACTTCCATCTCGCGCGCGCCTTCATACGGCATCGGGTTATACATCTCGTACAACTCGGGCATCAATCGCAAACCAAACTCCCTCACGAATCGGTTGGACTGGATGCCCGCCTTGTGTTTATCAAATCGCACATCAGGATCCAAGCCCGTCATGCCGACGTAGACACACGGTTTACCGAATTCATAATCCGGATTGGCCTTCTTAAATTTGGCTTCGGAGAGAACGTCGTTCGAGAGTTCTATCACATAGACATGGTAATGGTAACGGCGCGCCATGTTCTTTCTCTAAGCGGCGAGGATTGCTCGTTCCTCTCTGTAATGGTGACAAAAAATAGAGAGCAGACCATGCTGTCCTGGTTGGCCTAGATTACTCTCTCTGTAAACCGTGGTCTGCCCCCGCCACTTCCGCCGCCGTCTGCCCGTGGGCCGCCCAGTGCATTTTGTTCTGCACCGTGGCGAAGAACTGCTGCGACATCTCCGTGTTCTGCGTGTAGTCCACGCTCGTCGTGTAAATATCCAGCACCTTCTGGTAGAAACGCCGCTCCGACGAGCGGATATCGCGGATGCGTTCCAGTTGCTCGTCGAAGTAATCCTTCTGTCCCTTGCCCGGCGGGTTCTTCAGCCGCTCGTCGTCCATGGTGAAGCCCTTCACCAGGTACTCGTTCAAGCGCCCAATCGCCCACTGGCGGAACTGGGTGCCGCGGTGACTGCGGACACGGAAGCCGACGGCGAGAATGGCGTCCAGATTGTAGTGTTCCACCTCACGGGTAACCTGCCGTTTGCCCTCCTGGCGAACTATCCGGAATTTCCGGATAGTTGTCTCACGGCGCAGTTCGCCTTCATCGAAGATGTTGATCAGGTGTTCATTGATCGTTCGCACGTCCTTCTGGAACAACTCTGCGAGGAGCGCCTGTGATAGCCAGACGGTTTCATCCTCGAATCGGCACTGGATGCGCGTCCGCCCGTCCTCGGTCTGGTAGAGGATGATTTCTGATTGGGGCGAGGGTTCGTTACTCATGGGCACACCTCCTTGTGTGTGATGAGAGCAGAAGGTTCCGAAACAAGTCATTAGGGTCTGCCCCCAATAATCCAATCATCGTTCAACCCACATTCACCGGCACCAGCACCATGGTGTCGTTGCCGAAGATGTCGATGACTTTCACGGCGACGGTAAAGCGGCCGGCCTGGGTGTAGGTGTGCGGCGCTGAAATCATGTCCAGATCGCGGCTCTTGCGGGTGCGGAAGCTCTGCCACTCGTTTTCGAAGATGTAGCTGCCGGTCCAGCGTTCTTCGAACTCGGGCAGGGTCAATTCGCCCTGCGGCGGTTCGAGGCCTGGCAGGTTGCCGTCGATGCCCGCGCCCTTGGCGACTTTGATGATCTCGCGGCGCGACATGTAGTCGAAGTCCACGGCCCAGTAGTCCACCCAGTCGGTCCAGTTTTTGGTGAGGATGTCGCGGGTGACGACGCCGTCTTTGTCTTTGCTGATCTTGATGAGCTGGCCTTGTTCGCAGACGACTTCGCTCTTGCCGTTCTTGAGGCTCGCGCTCGCCGCTTCGGCCGCGCCTTGCGTGTAGTAGACGGAGAAATCCGTCAGTTCGATCTGGAGCGTGAACTTGTCTTTCTTGTGATAGCGCGGCGTGGCTTCGATAAAGCTGATGTCGAAGAACACCACTTGGCCTTTCTCGACCGCACGCTTGTCGAAGACCTCGGGCGGAATCTGTTTCGGCACAAGATCAATGCCCTTCTGCTTGGCTTCTTCCAGCACCGCCGGGAACAGGCCCATTTCAAATTCAAAAGCGAGCATGTCCAATCGCAAGGCACCGCTCTTGCGGCATTCGGTGATGACCTCTTCAACGAACAGCCGGCCCACGGGCAGGTTGATCGGGCCGACGACGACCAAGCGACCGGCGTTCTTACCGTGGAAAAAACTCTCGCCTTCCAGCGGTTGTGCTTTGTACGCACGCAGAATCAGATCGCGGAACTCGCGCTCCTTCTGCGCCAGCGCCTGTTCCTTCTGCGGGCCGGTCAAGCGACCGCCGACGTTGAGATAGGCCTGGCGCTCGTAGCGGCCGAGGTTCAGCACCTCGAAGGCGCGGAACGGTTTGCCGGAATCCTTCAACGTGCGCTGCACTTGGATCAGGCGTTTGCGCGTGGTGTGAATGCCGAACTTGCCGAGGTCAGTGCATATCCACTTGCGGCCAAGCTTTTCTGCGACCGCCGCCGTGGTGCCGGAGCCACAGAAGAAATCGGCGACGAGATCGCCTTCGTTGCTGCTAGCTTTGATGATTCGTTCGAGGAGAGATTCGGGTTTTTGTGTTGGGTAGTCGAGGTTTTCTGTAATACCCTTTCCGAGATTTCTTACCTCCTCTTGCCTGACATTTCGTATATCACTCCAAACATCATCAGCTAGGATTCCTTTCGCCTCATCGAGATAATATTTCAGCCGCTTACTGCCATTCTTCGTTACAAAAATTCTTCCGAGTTTTTCAAACTGGGCGATTGAGTCAGCCGAATAATCACCGAGCGTTTGTGAGGCCCACCGTCTTCCGTCAGCATCTTTGTGTGTGAAAAAGTTATCGATGTAGTCCTGAGAATACGGCAAGTAAATATTCTCAAAAATGTTCTCGTCACCTTTCTTGTATGACACTATCAAATCGTAGTCGCGCGGGAACATCCTTGATTTAGTTTTGCCGCCTGTTGGTGTCGAGCGACGCCAAATAATTTGATTCATCTGGAAACTACTACCGAACACTTCGTCCAGCGCCAACCTGATGTAACTATTCACCCGCCAATCGCAATGTACATAAATACTCCCATCCTCCGCCAACAAATCCCGCATCAAAATCAGCCGCTCATAAATCATGCTGATGAACGAATCCGCCCCGCGTCCCCAGGTATCACGGTAGGCGATCTGTTCCAGCAGGTTCGGTTCCTTGTGGAAGGTCTCGCCGCCGATCTCGATGTCCATGGAGAAATCGGCGCCGACGTCGAAGGGCGGGTCGATGTAAATCAGTTTCAGCCCGCCCGCGTCTTCGATCTGGCGGCGCAGCGCGCCGCTCTTCAATGAAGACAGAATCAGCTTGTTGTCGCCCCAGATGAGTTTGTTGGTCCAGCCCTTGAGCTGACGGCCGCGCGTGTCGAACAGATCCAGCGTGCCGAGTTCCGGCGCCTCCATGCGCGGCTCGTCCACATGCTCCAGCGACTGGAACGGCAGCACGGTGGTGCAGACCTCGCGATTCTTGCCGTTCCACACCAGCTCCACCTCGCGCTTGTCCTCGAACAGGATGAAGCGGTATTTCTCCGGCAGCGGCTTGCCGTCCTGAATCAGCTGGATCAGGTCGCGCTTTTCGGCGTCGCTCAGGTCGTAGGCTTGTTTGGGGGGTTTGGCCATATTCCGTGACTCAGGGTTTTGTCCGTTTTATGCGGGGTTGTTGGGTGCGTTCCGTGGGCTGTTGGTCGGCATGATGCGCTGCATGAAGCCGCCGAACAGCGGCACCGTGAACGCCGTGTCCCCATGCGCGGGGCTGTAGATCATGCCTTTCTTGATCAGGCTGCCGCGGATAGGCGCCACGCTTTGCACCCTGACGCCCAACTGCTCCGCCACGTCTCCGGAGCGGTGTGGCCCTTCGCCAAGTTCGGCGAGCGCCCGCAGGTACTCTTTTTCACGCGGTGTCAGGCGGTCGAAACGGACGCGAAAGAAATTCGCGTCGAGCCGGTTGATGGACTCGTCCGTCGCCCGGCGCACGTCAGCGACCTCGATGGGCGATTGGTCGGCGATGTTCCAGGCTTGGTACCCCCATTCCTGTAGGAAATAGGGATAGCCTTGCGTCTGGGCGATGACTTCCTGCAGCGCTTCATCGGTGAAGCGGACGTTCTCTTCCATAACGGGCTCCTGAAGTGCGGCAGCTGCATCTTCCGGTTGCAGCGGGCCAAGTTCGGGGAACTGGAACAGCCGTTCCGCGTAGGATTTAGCGCGCCCGGCGAGGGCGACGAGCTGCGGCAGGCCCGCGCCGATCAGCACCACAGGCAACTGCCGTTGGGATATCTGATGCATGGCCATAATCAGCGCGCTGAGTTCTTCTTCACTCAGGTATTGGAGTTCGTCCACGATCAACGCGATGGCCGTTTTGCGATCCACCGCAGCCTCGCCCAAGGCCAGGAACAGCGCGGAAAGATCGGCTTCCAGATCGCCACTGTCGGCTGCGCCATGTTCCGGGTCGACGTCGATGCCGATTTCGAGATCCTGGTACTTCACTTTGACGCCATTGAAAAAGCTCTTGAGCACACGCAGGCCGCGCTTGGCCTTCTCGCTCACGGTGGCCATGCGATCCAGCGAGATCAGTAGCTGCCGCAGCGGCGGCAGGAGCAAGGCGGCGAGCGATTTGTTTTCGTGGGCCTCAATGAAAACCGGCCGGTAGCCCATGTCCTCGGCCATCTCGCGAATCTTGTTCAGCAATACGGTCTTGCCGACGCCGCGCAGCCCGATGAGCAGCTGACTGCGCTCCGGCCGACCGGCCTTGATGCGTCCAAGCGTGACTCGCGCCTGTTCCAGAATTCTGGCCCGGCCAGCCAGTTCGGGCGGCGGCGAGCCGGCGCCTGGGGAAAAAGGGTTATGCAGCGGGTCCATGGGTTATATCTACCTTATCCAAGGTTACCAAGGTTTACGACCTTATAGATAAACTCCGGTAACTTCAATACAGTTCGCTGGATCACGCTTGATATTCCGTGAAAACCGTCGCCAGGCCGGCAAAGTCCTGCGGCGGATGCAAGTCGTATCCGTCCTGGTCGACGTACACAAAACGATAAGCCGGGCCACCCTCGGCGCTGCTGGCGGCGGTGGCGTCCTCGCACCACTGGCGCAGACGATTCATCTTCTGCGGCAGGTCGAGTTCTTCGCGGCCCTTGGTCTCGATGATCCAGACGGTGCCGTCGGTTGTCTTCACCAGAAAGTCGGGGATGTAGTTCGAGAGATCGCCGTCGACCCTGACGTAGTCGATCTTGAAACCGACCGCGAGGTAGTTCTTGGCGAAGGCCACGACATCCGGGGCGTTGTCGAGGAACGTGGCGAAGGTCAGCTCGAAGCCGCCGGCATGCGGCTCACCGACAATCTTGCTGAACAGCGATTTCTTCGGTGCGAGGTAAGGCCGGTTTTCGGTGCGGAAGGGGCGCGTGTCGCGCAGGCGGATGCGGTCTTCGATGCGCGAGGTGCCAATATCTTGGACGGTGAGCGCGTTGATCGCAGACTTAAATACATCGAACAAAATCTTGCCCGGCTCGGGCTCGGAAAGATTGCGCAATACCACGGGGTCTTCGAGATTCACCGCAACGCCCGCAAACAAATGCTGCGCTATAAAGTCGCGCACTTTGGGATAGAGCACGTCGTAGCCACCGACCAGTCGCAATTCTTTCAGCAATTGGCGGGCGAAGAACGCGACCACCGAGCGATAGTCAGCAGGGCCGGCGCCGTCCAATTGGATTTTGTGATGCACCTCGGCGTCTAGCATGGTCTTGAATACGATCTCACGGGTTTCCTCCGGCGTGAAGGGCTTGAGCGGGAGCTTGGCATTGCCTAGCGTCGCCGGGTCGAGGGCTTCAAGGTCTTTGTACTCGCGATTGAACCGCCGAGTAAGCCTCGGCAGTTCGATATCGAGTTCATCGAGGTTCTTGTCGGTGTTCTGTGTATCCACTTCGACGATGAGCGATTCCTTGCGGCCGGTGCCCGGACCCATTGGCACATGCTCGAAGGTGACGCCCTCGCTCTGGATGGACTCGACGAACTCCATGAATGCCGGCGTGCCCATGACCGAGACGGTTTCCGGAATGTCCTCACCGAAATACATGCGACGCAGTCCGCGTCCCAGGGTCTGTTCGGGCAGGATGTTGCTCTTGGCCGTGTAGGCGCGCAGACCGACGATGGTGGTGACGTTGCGCACATCCCAGCCTTCCTTAAGCATCAGCACGGAGACGATGGCCTTGAAGGGACTGGCCCAGGAATCGATGGCGTTGGATTGTTTGCGCAATAGTTCCAGATCGTCCTTGTTTTTTCCGGTGGCCGATTCGGAGATGTCGCCATTGTTCTTGGTGTGAATTACTAAAACGGCATTGTTCAATTCCGGACAGGTTCTTTGGAGATATTCCCCGACCTCGTCGCAATTCTTGGTATCGTCGACCATCACGAACAGCACGGCCTTTTTGCCCAGCGCCTCATGCTCGGCGTAGCTCTTGCGCCATTCCTCGATGCCGAGTTGCAGGTAGTCTTGATAGTGCTCGGTGAAGATCGCGCTCTTGTGTTCCTGCAGACGTGCGCGGCTGGCGATATCCGGCAACACCGGTTGTTTGACGACGCGCTGATGAATAGCCTCGACCAGCGGATAGTCCGACACTGTCTGCACGAAGATGGCGCCGTTGTTGTGCCGGGGTGTGGCGGTCACATCCACTTGCAGCGCTAGACGATCATCTTTCTGTAACAGTTTGTGGTGGATGTCCTGAATGCTCTTGAACCAGGCCATCTTCGGATCGTGGATGTGGTGCGCCTCGTCGTTGAACACGGCCAGCTCATCGATTTCGCGGACGATCTCGCCGAGGTCGGTCTTGCTGTCGGTAGTCTTGCCCACCGGTTTCGGTCCGAAGGGCGCGAGAAAGTAATCGCGCAGGTCGTCGTCTTCCAGCGAGGGCTCGCGGATGTCGCCGAGATAGACGCGATGGATGTTGGTCAGGAACAGATTGCCGGTGGGTTGCATGACGCGCACGTCGTCCTGGATGTGCAGCGTCAACTGGAAATCGTCGCGCCAATTCTGGCCCTCGTAGCCGTTGTCCGGGAGGATCGGATCGTTGAAAAAAATTTTCAGCCCGTCGAAGTCGGCACGCAGGCGGTCGAGGACAATGATGTTTGGCGCGATCAGCAGGAAGTTGCGCGCGAGCGTGGAATCCGACTCGTAGAGCTTGTGAAAAAAGCTCCAGGCGATCAGCAGCGACAGCACCTTGGTCTTGCCCGCGCCGGTCGCCATCTTGACGACATAGCGCGGCCAGTTCTCGTCGAACATATTCTGCGAGACCGCACCGGAGGCATCGAAGCGTAGCAGGTCGTATTTGTCGCGAACCTTGCGCACATCATGCAGCCAGATCACCGTCTACACGGCTTCGCGCTGAGCGAAGTAATAACGGAACGGGGATAAGGTGTCGTCGGCTTGTTCGACCAGATGGTCGGTCTCGAACCACCAGGTCAGAAGCGCACGTGAGGTATCCGAGGCGCCGGCATATCCGGCGTCGCGCCATTCCTTGACGCCCTCGCGAATCTTGGCAACCAGCGGCGGCAGCAATTTCTCGTAGGCCGTATCGCGGAGTTCTTCGGCGGCCGGAAACCAGCGCTGATCCGGCAGCAGTTCGGCGTAGGGCGATTTCGGAAATTCAGGATGTAGCGCCATGGATCACCAATTGTTGTTCCTCGCATTT
>JACRMO010000247.1 GCA_016214925.1 Gammaproteobacteria bacterium | reverse complement strand
GTTGGGGTGAGCGCAGCGAATCCCAACATCATTTCCCGGTGTGCCGTGTTGGGGTTCGGCAAGAACCGCCTCACCCCAACCTACAGAGCTGGAGTATACTTCTCGCCGAGGCATCCTCTGTATTGCAGGTTAGTGGCTAGTAGCACTCTTGAGCCGATAATCATCGACCCCGGGGGCTTGGTTGCGAGTTCGGTGTGCATGACCGCCTGCGTGCGGTAAGCCTAAAGCACTCGTCATTGTCCCCACATGAACCTATGGTTCAAGGTCGAAGGCCGCGACGGCAGATGCGGAGGGTGTCTCACCGTATTCGCCTGCTCGAACAAGTTCTGCGCGGGCTGACTGCAAGGAAGGAGAATCCTTTCTCCCTCCTTGCAACCTCCCATCGGTGATGGGTACATCTGGTTTGAATTACGCCTGCTCGGACAAGTCCTGCGCGGGCTGACTGCCAAGGGTGAGCGTTCCGACGCTCCCCTTGGCAATCCCCCAACGGAAAGGTTGCTCCGCAACCTCCCATCGGCGAGGGCGCACCTCTTCAATGAAATTGAATTCCCCCCCTGCTTGAACGCCGTTCCGACTTCTGCACAGAACGCCCGACGTGAACTGCGCGACCAGATGCGCGCGGCACGCCGTGCGCTTACCGAGCATGAGCGCTGGCAATGCGCGCATGACTGTGCGCGCCACTTGCTGAATCATCATGCGTTCCGCAATGCCCGGCGCATTGCCGCCTATTTGCCCGCCGACGGCGAACTCGACACCGCGCCGCTGATCGAACGCGCCTGGGAAATGGGCAAGCGCGTCTATCTGCCGGTACTGCTGCCGCACGGCGAGAACCGTCTCTGGTTCGCCCGCTATACCCCGGACACGCACCTCGTCGACAACCGCTTCGGTATTCCGGAACCGGCGCGCGCCGCCCACACACGCGCCTCGCCCCTGGCGCTGGATCTGGTACTGACACCCTTGGTCGCCTTCGATGCACACGGTCATCGCCTGGGCATGGGCGGCGGTTTCTATGACCGCAGCTTCGCCTATCTGCGCCACCACACCCGCTGGCTGCGTCCACGCTTGATCGGTCTGGCCTACGACTTCCAGCGCCATGCGCGCTTGCCGAGTCAGCCCTGGGACGTACCCTTGCACGCCGTCGTTACCGACCGGCACCTCTATCTCAGCCGCTGATCAACCCCCGCCAACCCATTCCCGGAAACACCCCCATGAACTACTGGCTCATGAAAACCGAACCGGACGTGTTCGGCATCGACCACCTGCGCAAGCGCCCCAAGCAGACCGAGCACTGGGACGGCGTGCGCAACTACCAGGCCCGCAACATGCTGCGCGATCAGATGCAGGTCGGCGATCTCGTGTTCTTCTACCATTCCAACTGTGCCGCGCCCGGTATTGTCGGCATCGCCCGTATTGTCCGCGCCGGATATCCAGACCACACCGCCGGCGATCCCGAGAGCACGTATTACGACCCCAAGAGCACGCCGGACAACACGCGCTGGGACATGGTCGACGTGAAATTCGAGCGCAAATTCGCCCGTGTCATCACGCTCGACGAACTCAAAACGCATGTGGAACTGGCCGACATGCAACTACTGCGACGCGGCAATCGACTCTCGATCATGCCGGTAAGCGTTGCGCAGTGGCAGTACATACTCGACCTCGAATGAACATGTTCATGATCGATCGACATCCATACATCGACAGCGCGCGACGCCAGCGCTGAAAAAATCTTCGTCAAAAAACTGGAATTTTGTCGCGAGCTGTTTATACTCAGCCACGGACCCCTGTTAATCACTTGGAGAAACTCAGATGGCAACTCGTAAGAAAGCCGCATCCAAGAAAAAAGTCGCGACCAAGAAGAAGGTCGCCGGCCCACGCCGGAAGGTGGCAGCAAAGAAGAAGGTAGCTAAAAAGAAGGTCAGCAAGAAATCCGCAGCCAAGAAGACTGCGAAGAAAAAGGTAGCCAAGAAGAAGGGCGGCAAGAAAAAGGCCGCGAAGAAAAAGGCAGCCAAAAAGAAGACCGGAAAGAAAAAGGCTGCGAAGAAACGCGTAGCCAAGAAGAAGGCAGCAGCGGCCTAAATTGCGCAGACCGCTCCGGCCTTGAGCCAGACCGAAAGCCCGCCCATTCCTTTGATGGGCGGGCTTTCTTTTTGCCTGACGGGACGGCAGAGCAGCCTATTTTCCCCAGTTTTTGAAGCGCTTCTGGCAATATTTCAGCAGGCTCTCGTAGCCATCAAAGAACAGATCGAAGCTATCCTCGGCCGGGGCATCGTACTCGCAATAGTCGTTGGTATGATCGCGGCAGACCTGCGGGCGGGTGAAGTAAATCCCGCAGCGTCCGTCCTTCTGCAGATGCTTGCAGGTGTTGTTCACCAGCAGGAACCAGCCGTCTTCGTCCTTGTAGGCCTGTACGTTCTCATGCGAGAGCTGCCATAACAGGTGATCGAAATCGTCGCGCGAACGCGGACCGTTGATCTTCTGGGTAATATAGGTGCAGCACTTCGAATTGGTGCAAAAGCCGCATTTGTTCTCGGCCGTGATTTCGACCTTGACGGGAATTCTACTGAGCATCGTTCAACTCCGGATTGATAAAACGTCATGTGGGAGCGGCCTCTCGTGCCCTTCAGGGTAGCGGCCGCGAACGGTTCGCAGGCAATGTCCCTGGGCAGTCTCTTGGCGCAGTCTCTTGGCGCAGTCTGTCGGCGCAAGCGCCTCACCTTCAGCCCGCTCCTACAACTACATGTTTCCCGAATACTGCAACCGGTAGCGCCCCTGCGCATCGGGCGCACCGAGCAGGCCCAACGCCTCGCGCAAGGGCGCATCGGCAGTGGCGCGCGGCTTGAGCAGGGCATTGAGCTGATAGTGCCGATCCGTACCGATCAGCAACTCGCCACCCAACTCCAGCGGACCGCCCTTATTGCCTTGATCGCTCAGTGTGCCGACGACCTGGCCTTCGCGCAGACTCAACTGCATTTGCAGCTGCCCCAACGCCATCGGGCTGGGCTGCACGACCTGTGCGTCACGCCAAACCAACATGCCTTGCAGCGCACTGATCCCGCCCGCGGACAAACGCAGTTCATCGATATCGATCTGAAAATCGCCGGCCAACGTTACCAGATTCACACGCAGACGCTGGGCGAGATCCGCGGCCGGCAGTGTCAGATGCGCCGCCGTCACGGAGGTGTCCGCGAACAACCCGCGCCCGACGCGCAATTCACCCCCGCCCTTGCCGCTCTGCACGAACACCTGATATTCCAACCGGCCAAGCAGCAGAGCCTGCGGCCGCAACTGCCACACCAGCGGACCGACCGGGAATGCGGGATGAGACAGCTGCGCAACGCGGCCATGCCAGAGCGAGCCGTCGATGTCCTGCACTGCAAGCTGCCCGCCACCCAACCAGCCCCACACATGTCGGGCCGGCAAGGTCAGCAGCAGAAAGAATAGGAACAGGATGGCGGAGACGACCGCCCAACGGATCGTCGCCTGTTTCATGATTCGGGCGATTGCAGGGTCAAGCGTACATTCACCTGAGCACTACCTACCGCGCGTTCGACGGTCACCAGCGTGGCGAGCACACCGAATTGCCGGGACAGCTCATCCAGCCACGTCACCACGGCATCGAAGGCCACGCCTTCCAGACGCACCCGCACCGCCGTCGCGCTGTCCGGCTCGATGCGCTTGAGCCCGTTACCCAAACCGGCCGCGCGCGCGGACTGGTCGACCACCGCCAGCAGTGAACGCCCGCCCATACCCGCGCTCACCTGCGCGCCACTGCCGCGCAACTGCTGGAGCTCGGCCGCGGCGCTGCGCATCCATTGCAGGGCCTCGCGCTGCGCGGCGACTTCCGTTTCCAATTGATGCGCGCCGCTGGCCAGCGGTTGCCACGCCAGCGCCCACAACAGCAGCGGCACCAACAACAGAGCGCCGCCGCCCAGCATCAGACGCTCGCGTGTGCCCAGTGCGGACCACCATTCTTTCACGAGGCCGCCCCCTGTATCCGCAAACGTCCCTGCACCCGCTGATCGGCACCGGTGGTTGCCGATTGGATGTCCACACTCAAACCGCCCTTGGCGGTGATCTTCTGTTTGAGACTGTCGAGCACCTGCACATCGCCGGCGGTCAGTTCCACATCGAGATAACCGTCGCGGAAATTCGCGCCGGTCAATTCGATACCCGGCGTGGCGGCGAACACACCGCCCAGTTGCGCGACCAGCCCGAGGAAGTCATTACCCACGCCGCCTTGCTGACGCCGCAGACTGTTGAGCTGCTGTTCCATCTGCGCGCGCGGATTGACGATGCGTCCGCCAGGGAAGGCCTGCTTATAGACGGCTTCGATCTGCGTGGCGAGCGCGGCCGATTCGCTTTGCAGATCGCGATAGCGCAAGCCGAGCTGAATCGCCGAGACCACCACGCCGACCAGCAACAGCGCGGCGGCGGCGCGCCACGGCCGCAACAAACGCCCGTATTGTTCCTTGCGGCTATACGGTCCCTGCAACAGATCGAGTTCCTCGGCCTGCGCGAGGCCGGTCGCGAACACGCGCAGGGCACCGTCGGTACACGGCTCGACCTTGGCCGAGACCCGCTCCAGCCACACCGGCAACTCGCCGCCGCAAAGCCAGACGTGCAGATCGATCCCGGCCTCGTTGCGCGATACCAATAACTCCATCACGGCGGGCAAGGTCTCGGCGGCGAGCACCTGCGCCGACCAGGGTTGATCGCGCAACAGCGCGCCGTCCGTCTCCAGCAACAGGCCGCCACTGCCCGATGTCAGCGGCAGCGCAAGCGCCTCGGGCAACACGCGATCCGGCAGAATCCCCACCGCATGCAGTTCCCGCAACCATTCGTCCATGCGCGTCCGCGCGACCACCGCCACCGGCCACTGCCCCTCGGCATCGCGAGGGCCGAGCGCGAAATGCAGTCCGTCGATATCCTCGGCCAGCAGATCTTCCAAGGCGAACGGGATCGCCTTGCGCGCGCGCTGGCGGTTGGTCGTCGGCACCGCCACGCGGGTCAACAACACCTCACTGCCCGGCACCAGTACCACCACGCGCCGTCCGGCCGCCTGCTCGGCGGCCTCGGCCAAGGTGCCGCGTCGACTGCCGGCGAGCGGTTTACCGGCTTCGCCCAGACACACGCTGTCCGCCGCGTCCGTACACGGCTCGGTCAGGCGGATTAATAGGGTTTCACGCATAGCGACTCATCGATTCGAAATTCGGCTGACCTTACCGCAACCGCCACGGATTGGCTACCAGGTGTCCTTACCAAGTACCCCTACCAAGTTCCTTGAGTGCGCGCCAGGGTCAGCGCGCCGTTGCTGCCGCGTTGCAACACACTGAACACTCGCGCCCGCGCGCTGCCGACGCTGACCTCGGAACGCGCCAGGAAAAACTGACTGGCGACGGCCAGATTGCCTTTCTGCTCCTCAGTGAGTGGCCGGCCCGCGAACACTTCGCTTTGCACAAATGCGTCGACGCTCTCGAAACCCTCCGTGCCGCGTTCTTCCACCAACTGCTCGGCGTCCCGCTGGGTGAGACTTTCCGACAAGGCCTGCAACAACGGCGCGGCGGCAGTGTTGACGTTCAAGGCCGTGCGCGCGCCCGGCAACGCGCACACATAGGGCGCCAGTTTATTCCAGACCGCGGCATCGAAGCCTTTCACCAGACGCAGTTCGCTGATGCTCTGGAACTGCCGATTGGCGGCGCGATACGGCACCTCGACGGACAGATAAAAATCATCCTCGGCGCCTTCACCGTCCTCGAAACGCGTATCGAAATCGGCATCGATCCAATCGACGACGGCCGCAGCCAGTTGATCATTGAGTTCCAACGTCCGCAACAGGTTCTGAAAATAGTTGAAATCGGACTCGCTCTTCTGCCCGTCCGAATTCACCAGATTATTGAGATTGAAGCGCCCCTGCAGGTCGATGATGAATCCATCGACCTGGCCGCCCGGCACCGTAATGGGCGACAGGCGCTGCGCCCAGTCATCGTCGAGCTTGTCGATCTGATTGTCCGCGGCATCGCGCTTGAGCACCACGCGCGCCCAATCCTCAATCGCCTGCGCATAGACATAGGCCTGATCGCCTTGCAGCAAATTGGCGGTGCGGCGCACATCCAACTGCTGGCGCGAGGCCATTGCCACCGCGGCCACCGTCGCCAGCGCCACTACCAGCAGCGCGGTGACCAAGGCGACGCCGCGTTGGGCGCGCGCGGCACTCATCCCGGCAGACGAAACAGCCACCGCAGCTCTCCCCAATGCTCGGTCACCAGCACCCATTCCACTGCGCGCGGTGTTGGCGGTGCCGCCCCCGGCACTGCGCCGGCCGCGGGCGTGTCCGTCGGCGGCCAACGCTCCTGCCAGACATTCGCGGCATCGAGAAAACGCAAGCGCAGTTCGCTCACACCCGTGAGCAGTGTCTGCTCCACGGGCTGCGCATCGGGCGCGCGATCCAGACTTAACCACGTAAGACGCACCAATGCATTGTCCTGCACGGAATACGCGACCCGTTGCAGCGTGCTGCGCGGCTGTTCCGCCGGATTGCGCCAGCCGCCACGGGTCAGTTCCAGGGCCGCGCCGAGTTCGCTGCCGGCCGTGAGCGCCGGGCGCACCGTGCCGAATTCGTCGCGGATCTCGCGCGGCACCCATTGATCGATATCGCGTTCGACACTGCGATAGGCCAGTTGCAGTTCGCGCAGGGCATCGGCCTTCTGATCGGTCAAGGCGCGGGTGTTGAGCACGGTGTTGAGACCGCCGTAGGCAAGCATCGCCAGCACCGCGAACACCGCCAGCGCGATCAGCAACTCGATCAGCGTAAAACCGCGCGCGCGCTTCATCTGTGCTGGCATATGTACCGGGTTCATTCGCGCTTCTCCAGGAAGCCGTCCAAGCTGGCCAGCGCTTCGCGTTTGTCATCCTCGCCCAGCCAGACTTTGAGGGTGACGCGGCGCATATCCTTCTCGGGCGTTTCGTCGATGGTCGCCTTCCATGTCCAGTCGAGATCCGCCATGCGCGCGCTGTCGCTGCGTTCGCCGGTGCCGGGCCAGGGCGTTTCCAGCTGTAATTCGGTGAGCACGTTGCGCGCGACCCAATGCGCGAGAGTGCGTTTCTGCAAATAGGATTGATTGCCGACATAGGCCGCGGCGGCGCTGACCGTCGCGGCCAACGCCAGCGCCAGCACCGCGAGTGCGACCAGCACTTCCAGAAGGGTGAAGCCGGTGGAACGATCCGTGGAATATCGCGCGCGCATCAGAGTCCAGTGTGTGTTCCGATCAGTGTTGCGGTCAGTGTTCGGGCGTTTCCACGGTGAGGTCGCCACGCGCATCGGCCTTCACCTCGAAGCGCTGTTCGGTTTCCTTGGCGGCAAAGCGCGCGACGAAGGGGCTGATCTCGCCGCTGGACAGAATGAACAGCGTCGGCTTGAGCTTGTCGGCGTCGTTCTTGTCCGCCGCGTCCTCGCTATCCGTGTCCAGATTGGCACCGAGTACAACCTCGCGCCCCTCCAGTTCGACGTCCAGTTGCGTGCCCTCGGTGAGGGTGCGCGTCCGGAACAAGTCATCGTCTTCCTGCACCGCCCAACCTTTGTCGGTATACACCAGAAAGCGGTAGGAATCGGTACTGATCTGCACGCCCCATTCCTCGCCGCGCATCACCGTCTGCTCTGCCGCCAGTCGCAGCAACTCGGTGAACTGGCGCGCCTCGCGGCCGAGCTCCTCGCCGCGACGGTCACCGCCGAGCGACAACACCGAGAAGGTCAGCACGATGCCGATGATGACCACCACCACCAGCATCTCCAGCAGAGTGAACCCCGCGCCAATACAGAGGGGGCGCAGAGGGCGTCGCGGAGGGTGTGCCGGCATACGCTGCCTACTGCAACGACCAGTTGCCAATATCGTCATCGGTGCCGGGCTGGCCGTCGGGTCCTATGGAATAGATGTCGATGGCGCCGTGCGTGCCCGGATTGAGGAACTGATAGGGATGCGTCCAGGGATCCTGCGGCAGACGATCGATATAACCGCCCTCCTTCCAATGCGGCGGTTCCGGCGCGGCCGGCCGTTGCACCAGCGCATCCAAGCCTTGATCGGTGGTCGGATAGTCGTAGTTGTCGAGGCGGTAGAGATTCAACGCGGCCTCCAGGGAACGGACATCCTGCTGCGCCTTGACCTTACGCGCCTCGTCCGGACGATCCATGATGCGCGGCACGACAATCGCCGCGAGGATGCCGAGGATGACCACGACCACCATCACCTCGATGAGGGTGAAACCAGCGGTCTTATGTTTGACTTGCGTGATGCTGTGCATGCGTTTCATTCCATGATGAGTAAAGTGAAGATTATACGGGAATCGGGGTCCGGGAATCCTCGCCAGGGAAATCGGGGCCGAAACTATCATAGCCCAAGCGTGCCGGCCGCCGCTCCGCCCGCGTCACACTACGGCAAGCGGAATGCTACAATCCCTTGGAAACACCGCCGCATATGAACTGGGACACCGCCTCATGAACGACTCGGCCAGCAACATCCCCGTAGTGCTCGTGCTATCCGGCAACGATCCCAGCGGCGGCGCCGGCATCCAATCCGATATCGAGTCTCTGGTCATCCATGGCTGCCACTGCGCGCCGGTCATCACCGCCATCACCGTGCAGGATACCCAGGACGTCCACAGCTACGCGCCGCTGGACGGCACGCTGATCATGGAACAGGCGCGCGCGGTCCTCGAAGACATGCCGGTGGCCGCCATCAAGATCGGCATGCTCGGCAGCGCCGAAGCCGTCGAGGCGATCTGCGGCGTCTTGCAGGATTATCCCGACATCCCCGTCGTGCTCGACCCGGTGGTCGCCACCGGCAACGGTACTCAGCTTGCCGAGGACGATGTACTCGAAGCCATCGACAGCCTGCTGTTGCCGCATGTCACGGTGCTCACACCCAACAGCTTGGAAGCGCGCATCCTCGCGCCCGCCGCCGACAACCTCGACGCCTGCGCCATGGCGCTGCTGGAAAAGGGCTGCGAATTCGTGCTCATCACCGGCACGCATGAAAACACCTCGAACGTGACCAACACACTGTATGGCAATCACCGCCTGCTGGAAAGCTTCAGCTGGGAACGTTTGCCCGGCAGTTTTCACGGCTCCGGCTGTACGCTCGCCGCCAGTATCGCCGGTCTGCTCGCGCAGGGCCTGGAACCGTTTTCCGCCGTGCATGAGGCCCAAGCCTATACCTGGGAAACCCTGGTGCATGCTGTTCGCCTGGGCATGGGCCAGCCGCTGCCGAACCGCCTGTTCTGGGCACGCGCGGAAGATGAGGATGAGGGATGAAAAATGGGCGGAGATGAACGGTATTTGCTTAGGCGTTTCCAAAAACATGGGGGCAGATCCGAATTCAAACACCCATGGTCAGCCGTTACCGCGACAGTGACTAATTCGGCTCTGACCCCATTTTTTCCGCAATGGTTGATGGGTTACGCAAAAATCGCTAACCCATCCTACATCGACGACATCCGGCTTGAGTAAACGCCGTTCGACTCTGAACCCTTTTTCCGCCCCCATTCCCCATTTCCGCTACCACCTATGATGCATGCGCTGCACGGCCTCTACGCCATCACCGACAGTCAACTCACCCCGGGCTCCGCGCTGATCCCGGCGGTCGCCGCCGCGTTGCGTGGTGGTGCGCGTGTCATTCAATACCGCGACAAGAGTCGCGATGTGGCGCGACGGCGTGAAGAAGCGGCCGCTTTGGTCGAACTCTGCCGGCGCCACACTGCGCTGTTGATCGTCAACGATGATGTCGAACTCGCCGCCGCGGTCGGCGCGTCCGGCGTGCATCTCGGCCGCGACGATCTGGATCTGCACGCGGCGCGCGCGCGGCTCGGTGCCACGGCCATGATCGGCGTATCGTGTTACAACCAGTTGACGCGCGCGCAAGCCGCGGCGGACGCGGGCGCGGATTATGTCGCCTTCGGCCGCTTTTTTCCCTCGCTGACCAAGCCGGATGCGCGTGCCGCGACGCCTGCGTTGCTGCATGCGGCACGCCGCGCACTCGCCCTGCCCTTGGTTGCCATCGGCGGCATCAC
>JACRMO010000246.1 GCA_016214925.1 Gammaproteobacteria bacterium | reverse complement strand
TCCAATTTCAGGTCGATGGTGGTCACACCGTAAAAGCTCTCGTCGCGATACATCGGCGCGGTGACCGTCACCATCGGTTGATAGGAATAGGGATCCATGTAGGATTTCGACCAGAAGAGGCCGCCAGGACCGAGGTGCCGGGCCGGCACATACCACTCCTCGTGGTGATAGCCGGGGCCCTGCGGATCGTTGTAGCCGTCGTAATACTGCAATGTGCCCGCGGCATCCCGCCCCCAGAAGAAACTGCGACGCTCCCGGCCGGCTTGAAACCGGTACGGTTCCGGCCATAACCCACCCCCGGCGATAAAGGCCTCGCTGCCCTCGCTGTCCATGACCTGCCTGACCAGGGCTTGGGTAAGCGCGGCGTCACGCGGCAGCGCTTTACCCAAATGCGACAGTGCCGTCACCAGCGACTCCGCATGCGCGACCCGCTGACCCAGCTGCCAGACGATACCGCGGCCGGACAACACCACCTCACGCCAGGCATGCTCTTCCAGCATCTGCTTGCCCAGGGTCGAGAACACCAACAGGATCGCGCCCAGCACCAGCAGGAAGGCGCCGACCAAAACGGCGGGGATCTTGAATTGGAAACTATCCGAGAATCTAATCATGGATGTTTGTAAGCAATCGTCATGCCGTGGGTAGCGGCCGCGTTTCCAGTCCGTTCAGGATGCGTGCTGGAATCCGCACGACCTACGGCTGCCAGTCGCAGAATCGACCCGTCCCCCGCGCATCTCAAACCGTTGCGCGGATCGGGACAACGAAAACAAGCGGATCTTGTCGGGAAACAACGGCAAGGGCTGCTTAGCGGGCCGGGAGCACGGCATACAAGTCATGCTCACTCGCCTCGGTGATCGTCACCTCGACGATATCGCCGACCTGCACAGCTTGCGTATCGACAAACACCTGGCCGTCGATCTCCGGGGCATCCGCCTGACTGCGGCCGATGGCGCCTTCGGCGTCGACCTCGTCGATAATCACGGAGATTTCACGACCCACTTTATCTTGCAAGCGCGCTGCGCTGATGCGTGCCTGCATGTCCATGAACCGCGCATAGCGTTCTTCCTTGACCGCTTCCGGCACCGCGCCCGGCAATTCATTCGCGGTCGCGCCTGCGACGGGCGAATAGGTGAAACACCCGACACGGTCCAATTGCGCGGCGTCGAGGAATTGCAGCAGCTCCTCGAACTCGGCCTCGGTCTCGCCGGGAAAGCCGACGATGAATGTGCTGCGCAAAGTGATATCCGGGCAGATCGCGCGCCACTGTTCGATGCGGCGCAGGGTGTCCTCGGCCGCGGCCGGACGCTTCATCGCCTTCAACACACGGCTGTTGGCGTGCTGTAACGGGATATCGAGATAGGGCAGAATCAGCCCATCGGCCATCAACGGGATAAGCTCGTCGACGTTGGGATACGGATAGATGTAATGCATGCGTACCCACACACCCAACTCACCCAACGACTTCGCCAGTTCCAGCAGACGCGTCTTGATTGGACGGCCTTTCCAGAAGCTGGTGCCGTAGCGTACATCGACGCCATAGGCACTGGTGTCCTGCGACACGATCAGCAATTCTTTCACACCGGCCTGGACCAGATTCTCGGCCTCCTCCAGCACCTCACCGGCCGGTCGCGACACCAGATCGCCGCGCATCGACGGGATGATGCAAAAGGTACAGCGGTGATTGCAGCCTTCGGCGATTTTCAGATAGGCGTAATGCCGCGGCGTGAGCTTGATGCCGCCGGGTGGCAGCAGCGCGGTGAATGGGTCGGTCGGCGGCGGCAGATGTTCATGCACCGCACCCATCACCTGCTCGTAGGCCTGCGGTCCGCTGACCGACAGGACCCGTGGATGCGCCGCCAGCACTTCATCGGCGCGCGCGCCAAGGCAGCCCGTGACGATGACCTTGCCGTTTTCGGCGATGGCCTCACCAATGGCATCAAGCGACTCCTCGACCGCGCTATCGATGAAGCCACAGGTGTTGACGACAACCAGATCCGCGTCGGTATACGTCGGCACGATGCCGTAGCCCTCGGCCCTCAGCCGCGTCAGAATGCGCTCCGAGTCGACCAACGCCTTAGGGCAGCCGAGGCTGATAAATCCGATTCTTGGTTGGGCAGTCACGCTGAAGCTACCTGGCGTCAGAAAAAAGTCGGCGCAGAACAAACGCCTGGGAAAGTTTTACACATAAGGGCAAGTGGCCTATGCAGCCCGGCCACGGGTCGCACGCATTCTAACCGAATCCCCACAGAGAAAATAACAGACTGAGAAACCAGCAATTGTGCTTGGCTAACGAGCACCCACCGCAGTTCCATGCTGCTTTGTGATGCTCGAAGTGGCCAGATACCGATTCCGCCATCCACAGACTTATCCACATCCCCACACTGCTCACCCGTCACCCATAAAACAATGAGTTAGCTACGCTCTTTTGACGTGCGCCGGATTTCGGACGCCAAATGCATGACTCGCAAAAAACCCTGTGATACAGTCTGTACCGACCACAACAATAAAACGAGACCGTGGTACGCCACGGCAAGTGAGGGGAGATTCGATATGCCCGAGCACGCTCAGCACAACTTTGATTTCGAGTCCTGGTCCGCCTTGGCCAGCAACGACCCGGAAAGCTTCGAGGCGCGGCGTGCCCGTGCCATCGAAGACGCCATCCGCCGCGCCGCGCCGCGCACCCAGCAGCGTCTGCGCCGTCTGCAATGGAAACTCGACCAGGTACGTCGCGCATCGGCGACACCCATGGCCGCTTGCATCCGCATGAACCAAATGATGTGGGATCGCGTGACCGGGCCGGGCGGCCTGCTGGAAACCCTGGTCGAGGGCCGCGCTCCGACGGCAGCACCCCGCGGCAACGCCCAAATCCTGGAGTTCCGCTCCACACGCTAGCACCGCCGGGGCTTGTCGCCCCGGCACCGATCCCGTATTATCGCCGGCCTTTCACGGGTGCGGCCCCTTGCCACGTCCGAGACGATTTACCGAGGACTTGTTTATGAAGCCGGACATCCATCCAAAATACGCTGACGTCACTGTTACCTGCAGCTGCGGCAATAGCTTCCTGACGCGTTCGACCCACGGCCGCGACTTTGCTATCGAAGTCTGCGCTCAGTGCCATCCCTTCTATACGGGCAAACAGAAGATCGTCGATACCGGCGGTCGGATGGAAAAATTCCGCCAGAAGTACGGCATCAAGAAGTAACGCCCATGCCCCTTGCGGGCGCTTGGCTATCACCAGGGGCGGATCGGCGACGATCCGCCCCTGTGTGCGTCTGGCCCGCAGTTATATCCAGGCTGATGTCCAGACTCATCCTGGCCGGTGTGTTCGCTCTGCCAATCGCCGCAGGCGCGGCAACACATTGCACAGCCGACCGCATCGATGAACAGGTGCGCGTCAGCCTCGCCTACGATGGCGACACTGTCACGCTCATCGACGGCCGCCGCGTGCGACTCATCGGCATCGATACCCCGGAACTCGGCAGACGCGATCAAGCCCATCAACCCGGCGCGCTTGCCGCCCGCGATCGATTGCGCCAGTTATTGTTCAGTCATCAGCAACGTCTCGATCTGCGCTTCGACGCCGAGCGCCAGGACAAGTATGGACGGCTACTGGCGCATGCCTTCTTCAGCGACGGCAGCAACCTCGTGGAGCAGTTGCTTGTCGAGGGCGCGGGTACACAACTGGTCATACCGCCCAACACCTGGCAAGCCAGCTGTTACCAGCAAGCCGTTCGCAGCGCCCGCCAACAGCATCGCGGCATCTGGGCATTACCGACGTACCAGCCTACACCCGTCGAACAGCTATCCCTGCGCGATGAAGGTTTCCGGATCGTACGGGGCCGCGTCAGCCATCTCAGCAACAGCGCCTCGGCGGTATGGATCAACCTGGCTGGCAATGTCGCGTTGCGCATCGAACGCCAAGACCTGCCCGAGTTCCGTAACTTCGATCTCGACGCGCTGGCCGGCAACACACTCGAAGCCCAGGGCTGGCTCTATGCGCGCAGTGGCCAGCTGCGCATGCGCGTGCGTCACCCCGCCGCGCTGAATATCCTGACGCCGCACCCACCGGCCCGGTAGAATAAGCCGCATGCCGCAGTCCCGCGTTGCATTCTGGCTTGCACTCGGCCTGGCCCTCTGGCTGGCCGGTCTGCCGGGCTGCGCCACCAATCCGGTGACGGGTTCGAGCGACTTCGTGCTGATGTCCGAGCAACAGGAAATCGCACTGGGCCGGCAGTATCATCCGCAGGTACTCAAAGAAACGCCCGCCTATGCAAACGCGGAACTCTCCGCCTATGTACAAAGCGTCGGCGCGAAGCTCGCCGCCCACAGCCATCGCACCGATCTCATCTACCGGTTCACGGTGCTCGACAGCCAGGACGTGAACGCCTTTGCACTGCCCGGTGGCTACATCTATATCACCCGCGGCCTGTTGGCCTACCTCAATTCCGAGGCCGAACTGGCTGCGGTGCTGGGGCATGAAATCGGCCACGTCACCGCCCGGCATTCAGTGCGCCAGCAAAGCGCGTCGACGGCAACCGGCCTGGTCGGCGCCGTGCTCGCCGGCGTCACGGGCGTGAACGCCGCTGGCGATCTGGCCAATGTCGCCGGCACAGCTCTGGTGCGCGGGTATGGCCGCGAGCATGAACTTGAAGCCGATCGACTGGGCGCGGAATACCTTGCGCGCAGCGGCTACGACCCGCAGGCCATGTTGCGCGTCATCCATGTGCTGAAAGATCAGGAAACCTTCGAAATCCAACGCGCCAAGGAAGAAGGCCGCGAACCGCATGTCTACCACGGCTTATTCTCCACGCACCCGGACAACGACCAGCGCCTAAAAGAAGTCGTCGGTGCCGCCCGGCAATTTGCCAGCCCGACCGCTACGGCCAATCACACCCAGGCATTTCTCAAGCAGCTGGAAGGCCTGACCTTCGGCGATAGCGAACGCGACGGCATCCGCCGCGGCAACCGCTTCTATCACGGTGAACTCAACTTCGCCCTGGAATTTCCCGACGGCTGGCGCATCGAAAATTCTGCTGAGCGTCTGCTCGCGCGATCGAGTAACGGTGACGGCCTGATACAATTCACGATGCAGGACCGCAACAAGCAGGTTTCGCCGCAAAATTTCCTGCGCGAGCAGTTACACCTGAGTAATCTGCGCAAGGGTGAGTCCATCGAACATGCGGGCATGCAGGGCTACACGGCGCTCGTCGAACAGAACACGCCCTTCGGTCGGCTGCCGGTGCGCTACGTCGTGTTGTACCGAGGCTCTCAGGCGCTGATCTTCGCCGGCCTGTCCAAAGCCACGAATCAGCCCTACAAATACGATTCCCAGGCCCTGCAAACCGTGCGCAGCTTCCATCCGCTCACGGAACAGGAACGCGTCTTGGCACGCGCGCAGCGCCTGCATATTCAGCGCGCGACGCCAACGACCCGTTTCGCCGGCCTGGCCCGGGAATCGGCCCTGCCTGACCATCCCGAGGCTCAATTGCGTTTGTTGAATGGTCACTACCCCGCAGGCGAACCCGTCCCCGGAGAGGCCGTAAAAATCGTCCGCTGATCACACCCAGGCTCCCGCGAAATCAGTTCCTGGCATCGCTTCCTGGTATCATCAGCATCCGCGCAAGACCCGCGCTTTACTCTGTCACACGGAAACACCCATGTCCGAAGATCGCAAGCAAGCCGCCCTCGATTACCACGCCCTGCCACGCCCGGGCAAAATCGCCATCGAAATCACTAAACCCTGCAACACTCAGCAGGATCTGGCACTGGCGTATACGCCCGGCGTTGCCGAACCGGTACGCGCCATCGCCGAAGATCCGGCCAACGCCTATAAGTACACCGCCAAGGGCAATCTGGTCGGCGTGATTACCGACGGCACCGCAGTGTTGGGTCTGGGTAACGTCGGCGCATTGGCCGGCAAGCCAGTGATGGAAGGCAAGGGCGTGCTGTTCAAACGCTTCGCCGGCATCGACGTATTCGACATCGAAGTGAATGCGCAGGATCCGGAAGATTTTATCGAGACCGTGATCGCCATCGCACCGACCTTCGGTGGCATCAACCTGGAAGACATCGCCGCACCGCATTGTTTCGAGATCGAGCGCCGCTTGACCGAACAACTCGACATTCCCGTGTTCCATGACGACCAGCACGGCACGGCCATCATCATCGCCGCCGGTCTGCTGAACGCGCTGGAATTGCAGGGCAAGTCGCTCGCCTCCGCGCGCATCGCCTGCGTAGGCGCGGGTGCGGCGGGACTGGCCTCGATGCGTTTGCTGCTCGCGCTCGGCGCAACACCGGGTAACATCCTGCTGGTCGACCGCAAGGGCGTGATCCACAACGGCCGCGACGATCTCAATCAGTACAAACGCGAATTCGCCGTCAACACCGACCGTGTGAGCATGGCCGATGCCCTACGTGACGCCGACGTGTTTATCGGCGTGTCTGGCCCGGACATCATGACGGTCGACATGCTGCTGAGCATGGCGCCGAAGCCGATCGTGTTTGCGCTGTCCAATCCCGACCCGGAAATCCGCCCGGAAATCGCG
>JACRMO010000235.1 GCA_016214925.1 Gammaproteobacteria bacterium | reverse complement strand
GGTCTTCCAGCCGGAACAGACCGGCTAGGCCCAGACACGCCTCTCCAGCAGTCCCGCGCGGCAGCTTGTAAGAATATTTCTCCTCTAGATCAGCTCATTGAGCGGCTTGACCCGGATCAATTGCTGGCATATTCGATATTGCTAATATGCTGGCCAGCCATCCATAAGCCGTTCAACAGGAGAACATCCATGCGTCCCACCCAGCACCCGAACCACGGTCGTCTGCACAATCTGCTGCTCGCCAACATCGCCGTGGGCGTGGCGGTCTTCACCGTCGCCGTGTATTTCATGATCACCGGGGAATATGCCAATCTGCCCGCGCGCCAAACGACCGAGGCACTGCTCAACAAGTTCGCGATCGGCGGTCTGCTGTATAGTGCGGCGGCTTGGTATCTGGACCAGTTCGTCCGGCCGATCTGGAGCAAGGTCGGCGCGGGCGCGTAAAGCGCGATCGACCGCAGCGGGTGTGCGTGTCGTCGCCACATCCGCTGCGCGCATTGCACCCTACGGGCTGTCGATAAGCCGGAGGGAATGCAGCGAATGCTGGCTTATATAAACCGCGCTTCGCGCACGATCGGACAACCGGCCTCCTGCCATTTCATGATGCCGCCGGCCAAGTTGTAGACGTCCTTAAAACCCATCATCTGCAACGTTACCGCCGCCATGGCGGAACGGCCGCCGGTGGCGCAGTACAACACCACCGGTCTTCCCCGCGCGGTATACAGCGCTTCATCGTGCTTCGGATAATTCATATCCGCCGCCGCTTCGAGGATGCCGCGCGGCACCAGGTGGGCATCCTGGATATGTCCCTGCTCGTGCTCGCTGGACTCGCGCACGTCGACCAACAGCAGGTTGGGTGTGTCCACGAGCATCTTCTGCAACTCGTCCGGCGCAATCTCGCGGACACGCGCACGCGCCGCGGTCACGAAATCCATCAGCGATAAGGGATTGGCTTCAGTCATATGCGATTCCTCGGATCAAGGCCGATCAACAACGAGCGCCCATTATCCGCGAACCTCGGAACCAGGTCATCCACCGTCAATCCGGGGCGGGAAACCGCCGAAACTTGCAATGGCCATACGCACCCGGAATGATGGCCGCCATGAATGGTCTGTTCCTGCATTGCCGCCCGGGCTTTGAAGCCGAATGCGCGGCCGAAATCCAAACCCGCGCGGCGGAACTCGGCATCGGCGGCTACTGCAAGGCCAAACCGGCGGCGGCCTATGTTGTCTTTGTCACCGCCAGCGATGACGATGCCGTGCGGCTGCAGCGCGAACTGCCGTTCGCGCAAATGATTTTCGCCCGCCAGTGGTTTCGCATCCTCGCGCTCGCCAAGGACCTGCGCATTGATGATCGTGTCAGTGGTTTGCTCGCGACCTGTGCTAATGCCCCCGTCATGTGCGATGTGTTCCTGGAAACCACCGACACGAACGACGGCAAGGAATTGCAGGCGCTGTGCCGCAGCCTCGCGCGCCCCTTGCGTACCGCGCTCGAAGGCGCGGGGTTACTGCGCGAGGCTGCGCAAGCACAGCGACTGCATGTCTGTTTCCTCGCCACTGCTGCGGCTTACGTCGGCGTCGCGGACATCGGCAACAGCAGTTCCAATCCGATGGGTATCCCGCGACTGCGCTTTCCCTCCGGCGCGCCCAGCCGCTCGACGTTGAAACTCGAAGAGGCGTTCCTGACGTTTCTCGATGCCGAGCAGCGCGCGCGTGAACTGCAACCGGGTATGCGCGCCGTGGACCTCGGCGCCGCGCCCGGCGGCTGGAGTTGGCAATTGGTGAAGCGCGGCCTGCACGTCATCGCCGTCGACAACGGCGCCATGGCGGAACAACTCATGCGCAGCGGTCTGCTCGAACACCGCCGCGAGGATGGCTTCCGTTATCGCCCCGAACAAGCGGTCGACTGGATGGTCTGCGACATCGTCGAACAACCCGCGCGCATCGCCGATCTCGCCGCGCGTTGGTTGAGCGAGGGCGATTGCCGCTACACCATCTTCAACCTGAAACTGCCGATGAAGAAGCGTTATCAGGAAGTCATGCAATGTCTGGCCACGGTGCGTGCACGGCTGGAAGCGACCGGCCGACCCTACCGGCTTGCCTGCAAGCAGTTGTATCACGACCGCGAAGAAGTGACGGTGTTCGCGGCAGTCGATTGAGATGGGATGGGCCGATTGACTTGTCAGGCTTCACGGCCTAGAGTACCAATGGTTGGTACCTATTGGTATAAACGCACGGAGAACTGAGATGGCGAAGAACACAAGCATTACCCTCGGCCCTCATTTCGAAGAATTCATAGCGGGGCGCTTGAAAGATGGTCGTTACGGTTCCGCAAGCGAGGTTGTTCGTGCCGGATTGCGCCTGCTTGAAACGTCGGAAACCAAGCTTGAGACGTTACGAAACCTGCTCGCCGAGGGCGAGAAAAGTGGATTCGCCGATTATTCGTATGAGAAGCTGATCGAGGCGCTAGACAACAAGGATAGTTGATGCCCTCTTTTAAAGTCACCCGGAAAGCTCAAGCAGACCTCATCGCAATTGGACGGTTTACCCTCAAGGAATGGGGGACGTTGCAAAGGAATAACTATCTCCTGCAACTGGACCATTGCTTTTCCCAACTTGCCGAGAATCCAGAAATCGGGAGTGCCTGTGATTTTATCGCGGGAGGTTATAGGAAATTTCCGCAAGGCAGCCACCTCATATTTCACAAGCGAGGGGCCAAGGGTGTTGTGGAAATAATCCGTGTCCTGCACGAGAGCGTGGATGTCGATTCCAAGTTTTAGTTGGGGCAGCACGTAGGATGGGTGAAGGTGCATCGCGCCGTAACCCATCGCGTCATCGGCATGCGCATTGACGTATTTATTGTTGCGATGGGTTACGCTTCGCTGCACCCATCCTACACGGTCTGCCCCTGGATCCCGGCCTGCGCTGGAATGACGAAAAAAACCGGGGCCTGGCCTTAAGTAAGTGCCATTCCACTCTGTCCCCTTGATAAACTCCACCCATGACCACCGCCCTCACCCTGCGCAATCTGCAAAAGACCTATGCCAACGGGTTCACCGCCTTGAAGGGCATCGACCTGGATGTGGAGGAAGGCGACTTCTTTGCGTTGCTTGGTCCGAACGGCGCGGGTAAATCCACGGCCATCGGCATTATCGCCTCGCTGGTCAACAAGAGCGCGGGCAAAGTCGAAGTCTTCGGCCATGATCTGGATACCGAGCTCGCCGCGGCCAAGGGCTGTCTCGGACTGGTGCCGCAGGAATTCAACTTCAATGTGTTCGAGCCGGTGGTGGAGATCGTGGTCAACCAGGCCGGGTTCTACGGCATCCCGCGCGAAGAGGCCACCCAGCGCGCGGAGTATTATCTGAAGCAATTAGGCTTGTGGGAAAAACGCCGCGAGATGGCACGCAGCCTGTCCGGCGGCATGAAACGCCGCTTGATGATCGCGCGCGCGCTGGTGCACCGCCCGCGCTTGCTGATCCTCGACGAACCGACTGCCGGCGTGGACATCGAGATCCGCCGTTCCATGTGGGAGTTCATGCGTCGCATCAATGCCGAGGGCACGACCATCATCCTCACCACACATTATCTCGAAGAGGCCGAGAGCCTGTGCCGCAACATCGCCATCATCGATGCGGGCCGGATCGTCGAGAACACCAGCATGCGGCAGCTGCTCAACACGCTGCATGTCGAGACCTTCGTGTTGGACCTGAAGACCCCGCAGCCTTGCTGTCCGTCGATTCCGGGGTACACACTGCGTTTTCTGGATGAATTCACCCTGGAGGCCGACATCTCCAAGGAGTGCAGCATCAACCAGTTGTTCACGGCACTGAGCGCGCAGGGCATCGAAGTGTTGAGCATGCGCAACAAGACCAATCGTCTGGAGCAGTTGTTCATGCATCTGGTCGACAGCAACGTCGCGCAGCAGGTCCAGGCGGGATAGGTTCATGACGCCGCGGCAGAAATACATCGCCTTCAAGACCATCCTGGTCCGCGAGATCCTGCGTTTCACACGCATTTGGATTCAGACGGTGCTGCCGCCGGTCATCACCACGGCGCTGTACTTCATCATCTTCGGCAGTCTGATCGGCTCGCAGATCGGCGAGATGGGCGGTTTCCGCTACATGGATTACATCGTGCCCGGCCTGATCATGATGGCGGTGATCACCAATTCCTATGCGAACGTGGTGTCGTCGTTCTATGGCTCGAAGTTTCAGCACAACATCGAAGAGATGCTGGTGTCGCCGGTGCCGAACTATCTCATCGTCAGCGGCTTCGTGGCGGGGGGGCTGGCGCGCGGCATCACCGTCGGCATCGCCGTGACGATCACCTCGCTGTTCTTCTCGCACTTGCAGATTCACAACCTGTGGGTCGCCGCCAGCGTGATTATGCTGACGTCGGTGCTGTTCGCCCTGGCGGGGCTAATCAACGGCATCTATGCCAAGAGCTTCGACGATATCTCTATTGTCCCGACCTTCATCTTGACGCCGCTGACCTATCTCGGCGGCATTTTCTACAGCATCGACATGCTGCCCGCGGTCTGGCAGAAGGTCTCGCTGATCAATCCGATTCTGTACATGGTCAATGCCTTCCGCTACGGAATACTGGGCGTAAGCGACATCAGCCTGTGGTCGTCGTATGCCATCATCCTCGGCTTCATCGCCGCCCTGTTCGCGTTCAGCTTGTATCTGCTGAACAAGGGGCATGGGATTCGGACTTAGCACTCCACCACCAAGCCGTTTGGTTGGATATGCAATCGGCAGCGGCCTTCCAACACATCCAGCAATTTCTCGCCGGCGATACCGCGGCGCCAACCGCGCAGCAGCGGTGAATGCGCGCGTTCGCCGCGCACCAGTTCCTGCAGGTCTTTGCGCGCGGCGATGCTGGTGGGATTCAAGGCCTGCGTCGCGGCGATCTGGCGCAGCACACCGGTGAGCACATCCACGGCGGCTTCCTGGTCTTCGGTCAGCGCGTCGGGACGTTCGAAATCCGGCACCGGTTCCGGTGTTTTCTGGCGCGCGGAGTCCAACAACGCAATCAGTTGTTCGCCGTAGCGGTCGATGACCTGCGGCGGCAAACCACGCACGCGTTTGAGATCGGCGACCGATTGTACTTTGATACGCGCCAGCGTCATCAAGGCATCATCGTCCAGCACCCATTTGCGCGGGCGGTTCTCCTGTTGCGCGCGCTGCTCGCGCCAGGCGGCAAGCGCCTGCGCGCAGGACAAGGCCGGGCCACGGAATTTTTGCAGGCCACGCAACCGTCGCCAGGCCTGTTCCGGATGATTCTCATAGGTCGCGGGATCGGTCAGCACGGCGAAGTCGTCGACCAGCCAATCAAGGCGGCCACGCTGTTGCAGCTCGTCGCGCATTTTCGGGAACAGCTCGGCGAGATGGCGAACATCCGCCGCCGCATAGTCGAGCTGTGAGTCGGTGAGCGGGCGGCGCGACCAGTCGGTGCGCGTCTCGGACTTGTCGATCTCGATGCCCAAACGCTCTTTCACCAATGATGCATAACCCATCTGCTCCGAATACCCCAATAGCGGTGCGGCGACTTGGGTATCGAACACCGGCGCGGGCAACATGCGGTGGCTGTGCCAGAACATTTCCATGTCTTGGCGCGCGGCATGGAATATCTTGAGAATATTGGGATTGGCGAACAGCGCGACCAGCGGGTCCAAGGAACTGACCTTCTGCGGATCGATGCAGGCCACTTCGGTCGATGAGGCCACCTGGATCAGGCACAACTGCGGGTAATAGGTCTTCTCGCGGAGAAATTCCGTATCGACCGTCAGCCATTCGGCCTGGGCCAGGCGCGTGCAGAATGCCTGCAATTGGTCATCACGTTCGACGAGCAGATAGGGATCGGGTAGGCTCATACTGGATCAACATGGTTGGATGAAGGTCGCATTGTATGACGGAAACGCCGGTCGCCTCGCCCTGTGTGCGAAATTGTTGTCTGGACGACCAGGATATTTGCCTGGGCTGCCACCGTTCGGTCGATGAGATCATCGCCTGGGGCACGGCCTGCAACAGCGAACGGCGTGCGATTCTGGAACGGGCGGCGCAGCGAGCTTCGCAACGGAGGTGGTGGTTTCAAAACCTAGCCGAATAAAACCCATTCTCACACCAAAGATCACCAAGAACGCAAAAGAGATTTTATTTGAAAACCCTTTGCGCACTTTGCGTCCTCTGATGTGAATAAAGGACAGATCTGAGATCTGTCCCCGGCCAACCCCTGTGCGAATAACAACATCTACCGCCCCACCATCTGATCGACCATCTCCGGGTCCATGTCGATGCCGACCGACCAACCGGGGTTGATGGCGACGCCGTAACCGCTGCCGACGCGCTCTAAAATCCACGAAAGCTCGGCCAGAATCCCGCCCGTGAAATTGGCATAATCGGCAAGAAATGGCTTGGCGCGTTCCGGGCTGGTGAACAGCACCAGCACCTGCATGCCGTCCTCGGTCTCCAAGGTCAACGGCACCGCCTTGTCATCCCGCTGGAAGCCCTTGATGGCATGCTTCTCATCCTGCACCGGCATGAACAACTGCGCGGTCAGGACATAATGCATGAAATCCTCGCCAGGGATGTTGCCTTCCTGCGCGGCGATGAGTTTCTGTTCCAGCTCGTTATGGGCTACGAAGGGTTCGAGGGATTCGTCGGGGCTGCTCATGCGGTCGGTCCGGTCCAAAATTGTGGCGCCAAGGCTGGAGCATTTTCCGCCGGAATGCAAACCCCGCTTTTCTACTGAAATATGCCCATCGCTGGTACACTGCGCGCCCATGCTCGAACTCCGTGATGTCAGCCTGCGGCGCGGTCCGCGCCTGCTGTTTTCCAACGCCAACCTGACCCTGCACAGCGGTCAGCGTGTCGGCGTGACCGGCGCCAACGGTACCGGCAAATCCAGTCTGTTCGCACTGCTGCGCGGCGAGTTGCACGCCGACACCGGCGACTTCCGCTTGCCGCCCAACTGGATCATCGCCCAGGTCGCACAGGAAACCCCGGCGCTGGACGTGCCCGCGCTCGACTATGTGCTGCGCGGCGATGCGGAACTGGAACGTCTGCAAGCGGAATTGCGCGCGGCAGAGACCGCTCACGACGGCCATCGCCTCGCGCAACTGCATGCCCAGCTCGATGCCATCGACGGCTACAGCGCGCCGAGCCGTGCCGCGCGACTGATGCACGGTCTAGGGTTCACGGCAGACCAGGAAGGTCTGCCGGTGGCGCAGTTCTCCGGCGGTTGGCGCATGCGCCTGAACCTCGCTCAAGCGCTGATGTGCCGTTCCGATCTGCTGCTGCTCGACGAACCGACCAACCATCTCGATCTCGATGCCGTGCTGTGGCTGGAAGAATGGCTGCAACGCTATCCAGGCATGCTGCTGCTGATCTCGCACGACCGCGAGTTTCTCGACCGCACTGTGCAGAACATCCTGCACATCGAGCGCGAGCAGGTGAAACTCTATCCCGGCAATTATTCCGAGTTCGAGACGCGCCGCGCCGAACAGCTCGCGCAACAACAGTCCGCCTTCGAGCGCCAGCAGCGCGAGATCGCGCACATTCAGCACTTCATCGATCGCTTCAAGGCCAAGGCCAGTAAGGCCAAACAGGCGCAGAGCCGTATGAAGGCGCTGGCGCGCATGGAGCGCATCGCCGCCGCACATGCGGATTCGCCGTTCCATTTCGAATTTCCCGCGCCCGCGAAACTGCCGCACCCGCTGCTACAACTGGAAAAGATTTCTGCAGGCTATGCGGACAAGACCATTCTGTCCGGTGTCGAGCTGAGCCTTGCCCCCGGAGACCGCGTCGGCCTGCTCGGCCCGAACGGCGCGGGCAAGTCCACGCTGATCAAACTACTCGCCGGTGTGATCGAACCGCAGTGCGGCAAACGCCTGCCCGCACCCGATCTGGACGTCGGCTATTTCGCCCAGCATCAACTCGAACAACTGCACGCGCCGTCGAGCCCGCTGCTGCATCTGCAACGCCTGGCACCGCGCGCCAGCGAACAAAGCCTGCGCGATTTCCTCGGCGGTTTCGGCTTCGCCGGCGAGCGTGCCGAATCGCCGGTTGCGCCGTTCTCCGGCGGCGAGAAGGCGCGGCTGGTGCTGGCGCTGCTAGTGTATCAGGCACCGAACCTGTTGTTGCTCGACGAACCGACCAATCACCTCGATCTGGAAATGCGCCTCGCGTTGGAACTCGCGCTACAGGATTATCCCGGCGCCGTCGTGCTGGTCTCGCACGACCGGCATCTGCTGCGCACCGTCACCGACAGCTTCCTGCTCGTCGCCGCGGGCCGCGCGCAACCCTTCGACGGCGACCTCGACGACTACCGCCGCTGGCTGGAACAGCGCGAGCACGAAACGGAAACAGACGATAGCACCGACGACAAGGCACACAGCGCCACCGCGCGCCGCGACCGCAAACACCAGGAGGCCGAACAGCGCCAGCGCCTGCAACCACTGCGTAACGAATTGCGCAAACTGGATACGCAACTCGAAAAGCTGCACACACGCCAAGCGGAACTGGATGCCGCGCTCGGCGACAGCGCGCTCTATGAAGCCGCACAGAAGGGTCTCTTACAAAAGCTTCTGCTGGAGAAGGCTGAGCTAGACAAGCAACTCGCCAGCACCGAGGAACAGTGGCTGGAGGTCAGTGAGGAGATCGAGCAGGCGACGGCTGATTATTGAGCCTTACATCGAAAGCACTCACATCCCGTTCTTATACACCGACCGATCCCCCGCACCGCTGGCGCGCACCTGATGCAGGGCCGCGGCGTATTCCTTCAATAGCGTCAGCGCGTAGCGGATGCGGTCGCGGAAATAGGTGTCGGCGGCTTCGTTGTTCATGGCCGGATCGTCGTTCAACACCTTCTCGACGTTGCGCACGATGACTTGCTCGGGGATGTAGCAGATGCGGTTGTTCTTGTAGCTGCTCATGCGCAGTTCGGCGACGGGATAAGAACCGCCATCACCCGACGACACGGTAACGATCAACGCGGGTTTGTGGGCGAGCTCGCCCTTGCCCCAGAGCAGGAAAAAATTCTTGAGCCCCGCCGGTACTTGGCCGTGCCATTCGGGCGAGACAATCACGAAGGCGTCGCTGTCGCTCAATTCCTGTGAGATCG
>JACRMO010000172.1 GCA_016214925.1 Gammaproteobacteria bacterium | reverse complement strand
GGTATCTTTGCCGCTCATTTTTTGGGTGAATTGCACATGACCATCAAAGCAGACAAGTGGATCCGCCGCATGGCGCAACAGGGCATGATCGAGCCGTTCGAGCCCGGCCAGGTGCGCGAGGTCAACGGCAATCGAGTGATTTCCTTCGGCACGTCGAGCTACGGCTACGACATCCGCTGCGCCGACGAATTCAAGATCTTCACCAACATCAACTCGGCCATCGTTGATCCGAAGAATTTCAGCAACGACAGCTTCGTCGATGTGAAGTCCGACGTCTGCATCATCCCACCCAACTCCTTCGCGCTGGCGCGCACCGTGGAATACTTCCGTATCCCGCGCAGCGTGCTGACCATCTGCCTGGGCAAGTCGACCTATGCTCGTTGCGGCATCATCGTCAACGTCACCCCGCTGGAACCCGAGTGGGAAGGCCATGTGACCCTGGAGTTTTCCAACACCACGCCGTTGCCGGCGAAGATCTACGCCAACGAAGGCGTCGCCCAGGTGCTGTTCTTCGAGTCCGATGAAGTCTGCGAAACCTCCTACGGCGACCGCGCCGGGAAGTATCAGGGGCAACGCGGCGTGACGCTGCCGAAGGCTTGAGTTCCCTGTTTTCGTCATTCCGGCGCATGCCGGAATCCATGTCTTTGAATTTCTGGATTACTCGCTACGCTCGCCCTTCGGGCGTTCAACGCGCTCCGCGCTTTTGTCCCGCTTTCGCGGGCATGACGGATGGCATGAATTCTTAGGTATTCCTGAAAGTAAGCGCTATCCCGCTAAACCGCTGATCTATACTTTTGCCATAGCAAATCCCTTTTCCCGCGGCGGCCGGCCGATTTGGCTGCCCCTTTCGCGTTAAGGAGGGAAACATGACTACCGTTAACGAACTCCTCAGATACAAAGGCGCCGAGATCGTCACCATCGACCCGGATTCCACCGTGTATGACGCGCTCACGCTGATGAGCCGACGCAATATAGGCGCGCTGTTGGTGATCGAGAAAGGACGGCTCGTCGGCGTACTCAGCGAACGTGATTATGCGCGCAAGGTGATCCTGCACGGGCGGAGTTCAAAGACCACCAGCGTGCGCAAGATCATGAGTGAGCATTTCATCGCCGTGAAACCCGCTACACCGGTCGAGGAATGCATGGGCATCATGACCGAGAAGCGCGTCCGGCATTTGCCGGTGCTCGATGGCGACAAACTGATCGGTGTGGTCTCGATCGGCGACGTGGTGCGGGCCATCATCGATGATCGCGAGTTCACGATTCAGCAGCTGGAGCGGTACATCTGTTGCGGTTGAGAAACTGAACCGCGCTCAGGGCTTTGTTTCGGCGGGCGCGGTCGTGGCCGGTGTTTCAGTGACGGCCGCCGGTTGTTCGCCGAGCGAGGTCTGCTTCAGCTCGCTCAAGTACGTCACGTTGTCTTCATGCTCGATCTGCTTGATGCGCACGGGCAGATAACCGAGCGACGGCGCGCACCAGAAATACGTGGTGCGGTCGTTGTCCTTGCGCAGGCGTTCTAGCTTGATCGTCGCGAATTCGCCGGCGGGCACGCGCAGGGTTTCTTTGCCGACGATGGCAAAACGGTATTCCTTGAGCTTGCCGCCGTCGGCGATGGAATACACAAGCTCTTTCTTGCCGGCATCGAGATCCATCATCACGGCGAGTTGCACGATCAGTTTATCCAGCGTGCGTTCCGGGATTTTCATCTCCCAGGTATGGCCTTCCACGGTGTTGGCGACTTCGCCGGCGTTCCAGTCGAATTTGAGATACGCGTGACGTTCCTTCTTGCTGCCGGTGTGATCGAAGCGATATTCCAGCGGGCGGATGTGTTGACCGTTCAATGTGAACAGGCTGGATTCCAGAACCTTGTCGTTGCGGAAGATGCGCAGCAGGCCGGTGGAATGGGTGCGCGAGCTGTAAAGGTAACGCCCGCTGGTTTGCGCGGCGAGATCGACCTGGGTCTCGCCGATAACGAAATTGTCGACGCGCAGTTGATAGACAGCCTGGAAATCCCCAGGAATACCCAAGCCCACGCCCACGCCCGCGGCGTGCACTGCGGATGCAGTCAGGAGACAGATCAGGGCGGTGAGGACATGGCGCATGCGCGGGATCATATCAAGAGTCCGCGCCGCCGATAGTTAATCGCACCGGTTGCAGGAGCGGTTGATCATCCAGCCACACCGTGCCCTCGCGATAACACAGACGGCCCGCGACGAACCAGCCGATGGCGGTTGGATACAAACGGTGTTCAACCTCCAATACGTGCGCGGCCAGGGTGTCGGCGCTGTCGTCGGGGCGCACGGGCACCTTCGCTTGCACGATCACCGGCCCACCGTCGAGTTCCTCGGTAACGAAATGCACGCTGGCGCCATGCTCGGTCGCGCCGGCATCGAGTGCTCGCTGATGGGTATTGAGGCCGCGAAACGCCGGCAGTAAAGACGGATGGATGTTGATCAGCCGGCCCTGATAGTGGCGCACGAAATCCGCGGTGAGGATGCGCATGAAACCGGCGAGCACGACCAGTGCGGGTTGGTAACGATCGATGGTGCTTTGCAGCGCCTGATCGTATTGGTCGCGGTCGTTGTACGCGCGATGATCGACGACCTCGGTATGGATGCCGGCGGCGCGCGCCGCTTCCAAGCCGGTCGCATCGAGTTTGTTGCTGATTACCGCGCGGATGTCAACGGCGAGTTCGCCGCGCGCGGCCTGCGCCAGGATCGCCTGCATATTGCTGCCGCGGCCGGAGATCAGAATGACGATAGGGAGTTTGTGCATCGTGGTCGGGTGAGAGCAGCGTTGCTGGGTTGTCCGTTATGCCTGTTGGAGCGGCCATCGGCCGCGAACGCTTCCGAGGCTTGCCGGTTCTCGGCCGATGCCCCAGGGCAGCCTCTCGGCGCAAGCGCCTCACCTTCAGGTCGCTCCTACAACAGCCTGTTCAGTCGAGCATGTCCACGTGCGGCGCGCCGTCGCCCGCTTCGATGCTGCCGATGCGCCAGACGGATTCGCCGGCGGCTTTCAATTGAGCCATCACCGTATCGGCCTGCGCCGCGGCGACCACCAGCACCATGCCGATGCCGCAGTTGAAGGTGCGGTGCATTTCGCTGTCGGCGACATTGCCTTGTTCCTGCAGCCAGTCGAACACCGCCGGGCGTTGCCATGACTTTGCTGCGATCACCGCGCGGGTGTTATCCGGCATGACGCGTGGGATGTTTTCCAGCAGGCCGCCGCCGGTGATATGCGCGAGTGCATGCACATCGATGCTTGCCATGAGCTTGAGCAGCGGTTTGACATAGATGCGTGTCGGCGCCAGCAGGCGTTCGCCCAGCGTCGCGCCGTCGAACGCCATATTCAGATCCGCGTCGCTCACGCTGACGATCTTGCGCACCAGTGAATAGCCGTTGGAATGCGGGCCGCTGGAGCCGATGCCGATCAACGCGTCGCCGACCTTGACCGCGCTGCCGTCAATGATGCGCGCCTTTTCCACCACGCCGACACAGAAGCCGGCCAGATCGTAATCGCCGGCATCGTACATGCCGGGCATCTCGGCAGTCTCGCCGCCGACCAGGGCGCAGCCGGCCTGTTCGCAACCGGCGGCGATACCGGAAATCACGCTGGCGCCGACCTCGACGTCGAGCTTGCCGGTGGCGTAGTAGTCGAGAAAGAACAGCGGTTCGGCGCCGGTCACCAGGATGTCGTTGACGCACATGGCGACCAGATCGATGCCGATGGTGTCATGGCGCTTGAGTTCGATGGCGAGTTTGAGCTTGGTGCCGACGCCGTCGGTACCGGACACCAGCACCGGCTGTTTGTAGCGGTCGACAGGCAACTCGAATAGCGCGCCAAAGCCGCCCAGCCCGCCGAGCACGCCGGGGCGCTTCGTGCGCGCGACCGCCGGCTTGATGCGTTCGACCAACGCGGCGCCGGCGTCGATGTCGACACCGGCATCGCGGTAACTCAGGGAGGTGCGGGGGGCGGCGCTGGGAGAGGCGGGCGGCTTCGGGTTCACAAGGGCTCCGGATGTAGGCAAAGTCACGGCGGGGCGATGCGGCGGTGCGGCGGCGATGCCCCGGGGTCTGTGCTATTTTACCGCGGACTGCGCCGCTGTCGTGGTTTTGTTTATTGGGCCGGGCGGCCTGGATCAAGAGCATACCGAGGATACGATGACCCGGACACGCATCATTGCCGTTTGCCTCTGCTGGCTGCTGGCCTGGACCGCGCTGCCGAGCTGGGGCCGCGATACGCTCCACGAGGCCACGGTGCCGGTGGCCGACCGCACCACGGCGGCACGCGACGCGGCGGTCAAACAGGCGCTCACCGAGGTGTTGATCCGCCTCAGCGGCGATGCCGCCGCGCCCACTCAAGCGGCGGGCAGGGCCATCCTCGCCGAGCCCAACCGCTATTTGCAGCAGTACCTGTATGAAGGCAGCGAAACCGGCGCTGAGGGTGGCGGGGCGTCCGATAGCCTGTATTTCCGCGCCGGTTTCGATGCCGCCGCCCTGGAGGCCGCGTTACAGAAACGCGGCGTGACACTGTGGGGTCGCGAGCGGCCGTCGCCGCTGGTATGGCTGGCGGTCGATGACGGCAAGCGCCGTTATCTGCTGGGCGCGGAGGACAACGATGCGGTGCTCACCGAGCTGCAAGCCGCCGCCCGTCGCCAGGGGCTGACGCTGATTCTGCCGCTGCTCGATCTGGAGGATCAGTCCAAGGTCACGTTCAGCGATGTCCATGACATCGCCCTGGAGCGGTTGTTACCCGCTTCCGGGCGCTATCAGCCGCAGGCGGTGTTGGTCGGCAGTCTCAAACTCGACGGCACGAGCTGGGTCAGCGACTGGGGCATGCATAACGCGGGCGCCGATGCGCGTTGGCGGGCCAATGGCGCGAGTCTGCCTGCCATGCTGGACGCCGGTCTGGGTCAAGTCGATACGCGCCTGGTGGCGAGCACCCCCAAACCCACGGCGGCGGTGCCGCAGGGGCTGGCGCGCTTGCCGGTGCGGGTCGAAGGGGTTCTGAGCCTCGCCGATTATGCGCGCGTCAGTGCGTATCTGGCCGGTCTGCCCACGGTGCGCAGCACCGAGTTGGAGGCCGTCATGGGCCAGACCCTGGATTTCATCGTCGATGTGCAGGGCGGTGCAGCCGGGTTGAATCAAGTCGTGGCCTTGGGCGGGGTGCTGGAGCCCGTTGCCCCGGCATCGGGGGTGGGCCCATCGGGAGCGGGTCCCGGAGGTGCGGCTGTGTATCGGCTGCGGCCTTAGACGGCGGACTTGATGCAGGCGCGTGACATTCCCAACCTGATTACCTGTGCGCGGCTGTTGCTGGTGCCGCCGATCGTGTGGAGCATGCTGACCGAACAATACGGGCTGGCGCTGCTGCTGTTCGTGGCGGCAGGCCTGTCCGATGCGCTCGACGGTTTTCTCGCCAAGACCTTTAACTGGACCAGCCGGCTGGGCGGTCTGCTCGATCCCATCGCCGACAAGCTGCTGCTGGTGAGTTGTTATCTCGCGCTCACTTGGCAGGGTTTGCTGCCGCTGTGGCTGACGGCCTTGGTGATCGGCCGCGACGTGGTGATTCTCGCCGGCGCCATTCTCTATAACGCCCTAGTCGAACGCGTGGAGGCCGCGCCGTCGGTCATCAGCAAGATCAACACACTGAGTCAATTGCTGCTGGTGGTGGCGGTGCTGTTCAACTACGGCGCGCAACTGCTGCCGGTCGGTTGGCTGACTCTCATGATCCAAGGCGTCTTCGCCACGACGCTGTTGAGTGGTGTCGATTACATCTGGACCTGGGGCTGGCGGGCGTGGAACAAAAAACACGGTTCGGGGCGTTTCCCCTGATGACCGCGCAATTACCCTTGGGATTGCGCCTGCCGGCGACTGCGCGCTTCGACAATTTTATCGTCGGTCCGAACGCGGAGGCCGTCGCGGCGGTGCGGCAATTCGCAACCGATCTGGCGATCGAACCGAATTCAGCGGTGGTGTTTCTTTCGGGCGCCGCCGGCAGCGGCAAGACGCATTTATTGCAGGCGGCGTGTCGACAGGTAGAGGTGTGTGCTGAACACAGCATCTACCTTCCACTGGTGGAACTGGTCGAGCACGATCCGGCCATGCTCGAAGGTTTGGAACAGTACGCACTGGCGCTGGTTAAGTGCGGCGGACACCGCGCCGGAACATCTCGATTTGGGCTTGGCGGATTTGCGATCACGTCTTGGCTGGGGGGCCGTGTATGCCTTGCAGCCCGTGGACGATGCCGCGCGTATGCAGATCCTCACCGTGCGTGCGCACGAACGCGGACTGGCGCTAGCCGAAGACACCGCGCAATACCTCTTGCGCCGCTGTCCGCGCGACTTGCCGGCCTTGATGGCATTGCTTGAACGTCTCGATACCGCGGCGCTGTCTGCGCAACGGCGTTTGACGGTGCCGTTCGTGAAAGAAGTGTTGGGGGGTTGATGCGTCGGTCCTACGGCTTACGCGCGCGCCCCTGGCGCACATAACCCACCGCGCCGACAAACCACATCAATACCATCGCCAGTTCCAACAGCGCCAAGCCGCGATCCGTCGGCGTGCTGAACACTTCGATCAGCGCATGCGCGGCATAGCCGAGTGCGAGGAACAGACTCCAGGCGTAGGTGTACGGTCGGCCGTGCAGCAAGCCGCGCAGCGGCAGCAACAGTGGTGCGCCCAGCGCAAGCAAGGCGAGATAGGCCGGCAGTCGCACGGGCGGCGACAGCCAGCCGTACCAGGCGACGATCAGGATGAAGGTGCCGAAGTAGCCGGTCAGTACCAGGCTTTTCCATGCGGTTGTGGTCATGCGTATCAGCGCTGTGTGCGCAGGGCGCGCGTGGTTTCCGCGAGGCGGCGACCGAGGGTGCGGCACAGGCTTTTTTCGTCATCGCTCAACGGTTGCTTGTTATCGGCGCCGGCATGATGACTGGCGCCGTAAGGCGTGCCGCCGGTTCGCGTGCGCATCAGCTCCGGCGCACTGTAGGGAACACCGAGGACCAGCATGCCGTGATGCAGCAGCGGCAGCAGCATGGAGATGAGCGTGGTTTCCTGTCCGCCATGCAGACTCGACGTCGAGGTGAACACCGCGGCGGGTTTGCCGATCAAGGCGCCCTCCAGCCACAGGTTGCCGGTGGCGTCGATGAAGTATTTCAGCGGCGCGGCCATATTGCCGAAGCGCGTCGGACTGCCCAGCGCCAGCGCGGCGCACTCGCGCAGATCGTCGAGCGTCGCGTAAGGCGCGCCGCTGTCGGGTATTGCGTCGGCGGTCGCTTCGCACACAGCGGATACCGCCGGCACCGTGCGCAGGCGTGCCACCATGTCCGGCACCTCTTCGATGCCGCGGGCGATTTGCCGCGCCATCTCGGCCGTTGCGCCGTGCCGGCTGTAATACAGCACCAGGATGTCTGTCATCGGAGTGTCTCACGTGGTGCAAGTTGTTGATGATCAATGTGGCCTATTCTCCCACATTCTCCCGATGTTCTCCCGGCATTCCCCCAGCATTCCCCCAGCATTCCCCCAGTTGCGGCGGGCCCGGGTCCATGTGGAGGTTGCTTGACGCCTTTGCTGGACGGGTGCTAGTTTGCCAGCCAATGCCGATCATCGATTCTTGCCCTTGGTGCTTCCGTGAGGTGTTCTCTAGGAGGCTGTTCCAGGGCCGAAGCAGCATACGTCCCATGCCGTCCATTAAATTATTTCTGATGATGTTTCTTGCTATAGCGCTCGCGGGCTGTGCCGTTATTCCGGCGCAGGAGATGAGCGATGCGCGCCAAGCGATCGTGGCGGCCGAGGCAGCAGGTGCCTCCGCCCGCGCGCCGCGCGCCCTCGATCACGCGCGCGAGTTGCTGGAACAAGCACAGATCGAACTGGCGGTGCGCGATTATGCGTCCGCGCGCCGCAGCGCCAACGCGTCCAAGGAGGCCGCGATCCAGGCCCGCGAAGCGGCCGATGACGTGGCGCGCACACCGACGGTCCCCCCCACGCCCTTACCCTAGTCGTCTGCGCATCGGCTGCTTTCCAACGTCGGCCAAGGCATGCTTGCCCCGGGACGGTTTTACCCTGGGAATGTTTTATAGGTCGCGCGCGTCAAATCACCCAAGGACCTGCCGCTCGCGCGATTGACAGCCCATTTGAGCGGGTGCTAGGGTCGGGCCTCGCTCGACAAGCGTGTGCAGTGCCTGCGTTCCAATTCCTTTCCGGACGGCTAAACCACCACATTGGAGATGTAAGGTATGAAGATTACGCTTCCTCTCAAATCATTCTCACTTGCCATGTTGTTGTGCGGTGCGTTTGCGGCACACGCCGAAACCAGCGCATCGACCACCCAGGTCCTGGAGGCCGCGCGCGCGGCCGTGAAGACCGCCGCAGATCTGAAATGGATGTGGCGTGACACCGAGGACATGTTGAAAGAGGCCGAAGCCGCCGCGGCTGCCGGCGACGATGCCAAG
>JACRMO010000171.1 GCA_016214925.1 Gammaproteobacteria bacterium | reverse complement strand
TTCGAACACGACGCTGGTGGCGGGTCGGACGTACGAGATGTTGGGCAATCTGGTGGTGGCATCGGGTGCGACGCTGACGATCCCGGCCGGTACCGAGTTGCAGTTCCGTACGGGTTGGAGCCTGCAGGTCAATGGTGGTCTGGTGGTGCAGGGCACGGAGGAAGAACCTGCGGTGTTTACAGCGGCTTCTCTTGCGCCTACTGCTAACGCATGGGATGGCATTAAGATTCAGTCGGGCGCCTGGGCGACAATCGACCACGCCGTGGTCGAGTATGCGGCAACCGGCATCAGCTTCACGAGTATCGCTAGCTCGCCATCGAGCAGCGTTACAAACAGTCTAATCCAATACAACAATACGGGTATCAATGTCGGCGTTTCGTCAAACCCGACCATTTTAGGTAATCGTATCGCCAATAATTTGTACGGAATCTATCTGGCAGGCACACAGAACGATACGACGAATCCACGTCCAATAATTAATGGCAATGACCTCTTCAATAATCCGAATGGCAGTCTGTACGTCTATCGGTATGGTACGACGAGTACAATAATTCTTGATGTAACCGGCAACTGGTGGGGTACAACTACGCCAACGGCTGGACCGAGCGGCTCTAATATTGTCTACACTTCATATAATCCCTCTGTCAGCACGGGCTTGGTGAATTACAGTAATGCGGCCACCAGCCCGCAGCAAGGCCCCGTTCTCACAGCGATCTCGATTACTGAGGCATATTTCTCGCCTAACGGGGATGGTGCCAAGGACGTTTCTGTTCTCACAGGGACACTCTCGCAAACGGCCACCTGGAACGTAGATGTCGTAAACAGCGTAGGGCAGGTCGTACGGACTACAACGGGGTCGGGCACCAGTGTCTCGATGGCCTGGGATGGTCGTGATACCGGCGGTATCCTGGTAAGCGATGGTCGTTACTCATTCATCGTGAGTGCGATTGCCAACAATCTGGGAGGCCGTGTCGGGAGCAGTAACGTTATGCTCGATACGATTGCGCCGACATCGAATCTTGATGACGGCCTGGCCAGTGGACCCTATCAGAATGTCCTCAGCATTCCGGTTACCGGTACGAGTAATGACGCGAATTTCCTGAACTACTCCCTTGTATATGGGCTCGGAACGGCGCCGACAACCTGGACGTCCATCGGCGCTGCGACCATCGCGACGCAGGTCACTAACGGCACCTTGGGTACCTGGCAGATCAGTTCGACAGATTCGTCTATTGTGCCGATTCCGAATGGTGACTACACCTTGAGACTGACTGTGACCGACGACGCGGGCAATGTCAGCACCGATACGCTTCTGGTGACGCTGGATAACATGTTGGTGTCCAGTGTGAGTTTCAATACCAAGAGCATCGATTTCGTGTCGGGGAATACCTCGTCGGTATCTTTCAATTTGAACCGACCTGCCACGCTGACACTGAAAGTCTATCCGCAACTGATCGGTATCACCGGCGCGCCCGTCAGAACCATCACCCAGTCATACGCGGCCGCAGGTGCGTATGCGATCGAATGGAATGGTCTGGACGATCAAGGTAACCAGGTGCCTGATGAAGCATATGTCCTTGTGTTGGATGCAACGGACGGTGTGCGCACTGCGCGTTATGCGCCAACAACAGTAACCAACTCATACTTTAATATCGTTGCGCAGCAGACGTCCTTCAATGCCTATGAAAACGAGTTCTGGAGCACTCAGATCAATTTGAGTGTTCGAGCTAGAGCTCGCTTGGAGATGACGTTGACCAGTGACGCTAACAGGGTTATTCGTCCTTACGGTGATGGCATTGCCTTCGATCCCGGCGTGCAGACAGTGACGTGGGACGGTCGTTATCCCGATACAGGGCAGGTCTACATCGGACAGGTAAGCCCCAAGATCTATTTGACGGGCTTTACGGCGAATACCGTACTTGTCAAAGGGGCTAGTGCACTGAAGATCAAGGGCGCGGCGCCGAATGTTGAGGTGAAGGCCGATCCCTACATCATTTACCTGAGCTACGGTCATTTCGCCAAGATCGTTTACAACCTGACCACGCCGGGTAATGTGCCGGTCCGGCGATGGGGCGTATACCTTCGCGATCCGCGCAACATTGGCTAATGGTTCTCAGACACTCTACCGTGGGGTACTGAATGCGTATCAGTAATGCCATCGCGGCCGCTGTGGGCGTACTGATGGCCGAACAAGCAGGCGCAGCGTGTAATATGCCTGAGATAGCCTATCTGCGACTCACAGATGGCTATTGGCAGGTATGGCTGACTGACGCCAAAGGTGATTGCCACCAGCAATTGACACGTGATCCACTGGATAAGACCAGGCTCAGCTGGTCTCCTGGCAAACGGGTGATCGTGGCTAACGACAATAGCGGTGCCCTCTTCGAGTTGAGCGTATCAGGTGATCGGAAACCGCTGACCTTGCCGCTCATTGGTATGCTCGATGCCGTTGTTTCCAATGATGGAAATCGCTTGTCGTTCTCCTTGAATTCGGCTCAAAGCTGGGACAATAACGACATCTGGATGCTTGACCTACAAGACAACGTGCAACGCAAGGTCAGCAACATGCCTGGAGTCGAACAAAGTCCGGCATGGTCTAAGGATGGTACCCATATTGCTTTCGCGGCCAAAGGCAAGGCCACAACCTACCAACTATGGGAAGTCGATCTCGCCTCGGGCACGAACACCCAGATCACGGTCGATGAAGCCATGCATTTCGATCCGGTCTACACGCCGGTAGGAGATGTGACTTTCGCGTCTGATAGGGCCGGCAATTACGACATCTGGGTCTGGCGCCGTGCAGACAACCAGTTCCATCAGATGACCGATGATCCCTCCTATGAGGCGCAACCTGCCTGGTCAAGCGATGGCAAGCAGCTGGCCATCTATTCATTACGCGACAATCAGAAGCGTGTTTGGGTCATGGATTCGTCCGATATAAAGATGAGACCTATCACGCCAGCGACTACCGCGAGCCGCGCGCCGGTCTGGCTGCGTTAGGTGGGCGCCATGAATCTCATTGCACCCATGTTGACCCTGCCTCGCGCCACTGCTGTTCTGATTGTCATGCTTCTGGCCATTTGTACGGCGCCGCAATCCAAGGCAGGAATTGTTATCACGGGCGTGACTGCCAGTAGCGCTGTTTTCCATGCTGGGGATAAACCCATCTCGATCAAGTTCCGCATCAATGAGCCAGCGCGCGTTGACCTCGAATTTTATGATGCCCGCAATGTCCGCGTTCGCCAGATCAGTGACGGTAAACTGTTGGCGGCTGGTGATCATACCTATCTCTGGGATGGTTTGGATGAGCGCCAACAACCTGTCCCGGCGGGCGCCTATACCTATGTGCTGACGGCCACGACCCCCGACGGCAATGCGACGGTGCATGATTTGAGTGATAGCACGGGCGGAGAAACCGTAATCGCCGACGGCGCCGTCTACGATGCAACTAAGAAGGTTGTCAGATATACCCTGCCTTTCAGTGCGCGTATGTTCGTGCGAGCCGGCCTTCTGGAAGGTTCGGTGTTGCGTACCATCGCAAACGGTGTTGTGCGCGAAGCGGGCGTAGTGGAAGAACGGTGGGACGGTTGGGACGAGTCGAAGGTCGTCTCGATCGGTAAACATCCTAAACTGCAAATCTCAATTGAGGGATATAGGCTGTCGCGGAATACCCTCATTGTCAGCGACAATGGAAAGCATCTTCGTAACCCGATTTGGGTTGGCGGTGCGGACCAGAGCGTCAAGCGTAAGACAAGCGCGCGACCATCTGGCCTCAATATGCATGCCTATCATGCGGTCGATTCCTGTCGTGATGTCAAACTCACCCTGGCGCTGCCGGGGGAACTTCCGCTAAACGCCGAGGGGATGCCCATTGTCGCCGGGCCGGCCGCCTTTCATGCGGACGTGGCCCCTGCCGATATGGCCATGGTCGAATCGCAGCGATTCGAGATCATGTATTTTCTCAATAACCAGATGCTTTACGAAAATGAAGTGTCCTATCTGCCGTATACCTGGACATGGACATCGCAAGGCACGAGCTCGGGTGTGAACTATATGACGGCCTTCATTGTGACCCTGGGCGGACATTACGGCGTATCCACAGTCCGGTTTGCCACCGGCAAGGACAAGGCAGCAGTGAGAGGCGGTGACCATGGCTCATAACAGCAGACAAGGCAGGCCTGTGTTCAGCGTACGCCGTTTTTTGGCGGTCACGCTCGTGCATGCCTTGCTGGGCGCAGTACTCATCGGGAACATGGCCTGGGCCGGTGACGGTGATTCTTCTTATGGGAAAGGGCGCGAGGCCCTCCGGCTGGGCGATACGGGCGCGGCCGAGCGTGCTTTCCACCGCGCGCTATACAAGGAACCCGGACATCGTGAGGCTCAGCTGGCGCTGGTTGATCTCTATATTGCTCAACAGCGATATGAAGAAGCGCATGCGATCATCGATAGGCGGGTTGCGGAGGGCGGTCCGGATGGACAGCTCTTGCTGCGCAAGGGGCTCATGTATGATCAGGCGGGACGACCGCAAGATGCATCCCGCGCCTATTTGTCTGCAATCGACCTGCTACCCGACGATCCCGACGCGCTTGCGCAAGCAGCAGGATTTTTTAACACCCGTGGCGATCGCACACGCGCTGAAACGCTCACTGAGCGGCGCAAGCGCGTATTGGGCATAACGACGAATCAGCAACCGAACCAATAATAAACCCAACATCTAGAACAACAGACCGGAATGCCGCCATGAACAGGTCTCATTCGCCTGCAAGGGATTACCTTATGTCAAAGCCGACAGAAAGCAAGGGGATATTGTCAGCCGTCATTGTCTGTCGGTCCGTCCTGGTAGCTGTCTGTGTTGTATTGGCCGGTGCGTGGTTCGTGCCTGATGCGTATGCCTGCGACATCGGAGGTTGCTTCAACTCCGGCAGTGGCGGTGGTACACCGGCTGCGCCGCCGGAGCCCGATCCCTGCAACGACGAGTGCGAATGTGGTGGTGGCCCCGGTCCAGATGGTGGCGGTGATGGGAGCAGTGGACCTTCCGGCGGTGGCGACGGCACCGGCAGTGGTCCCGGCAATTCGGGCGACGGCTACGGCGCCGACGACCATGGCGTCGGTAAGCCCGTTAGTCCTTCGACCGGCAAAGAATTCATGACCCAAACGGATCTGGTAGTGGAAGGTGCCTACCCGATCCAAATGATGCGCAAATATGACAGCCAGACGCGTTACGATTCGCCCTTGGGTTACGGCTGGGCCTTCAGCTACGACAAACGGCTGTTCAAGTACGCCGACGGTTCGGTGATCGTTCGCAAGAACTGCGGTGTCCGCAATCGCTATGTCTTTACCGGTAACGCCTATCAGACCCCAACCGGCACCCGTGCCACGCTGACCGAAAACCCCGACGGCACGTTCATCGTCACCCAGTCCGGCGGCAGTCAGGAGCAGTACGACGCGCAAGGTAAACTGATCGCCTTGCAGGATCCGCAAGGCAACCGCTTGGAGTTGAGCTACGACAGCCGCGGCCGTCTGCCGTTGGTGGGCAGCTCGCCGTTCGCGCTGGACCCGGCGACACCCGCTATCGTCGCCTACGATTATCGCCTGACCAAAGTACAGGAACGGCTGGCGAGCGGCACGCTGACCAACCACTTCGTGGACATTCATTACGACGATGCCACCGGCCGCATCACTGACATCCAGTCCTCGGACGGGCGTCAGGTCACCTACAGCCACGACACCACCCAATCCGCCAAGAACGGCAACTTGTTGCAAGTGAACGGCCTGGAAGGTCTGGTCTCGACCTTCGTGTACAACGATGTCACCGCGACCAATGTCCTGCAGGATGCGCACAATCTGACGAGCATCCAGCTCGGTGCGACGGCTACGCCCTATATCAACCAGTACGATGCCCAGGATCGCGTTATCCGCCAGACCCACGGTGCCAACGTCTATGTCTTCGCCTACACGACGGGCGTCGAGACCACGGTCACTCACAGCATCTACGCCAGCGACGGCACGACACTGCTCAACACGCTGACGACAACCTACGTCCTGGCCGAGAACGGCTTCCCGGAACAAACGAGCTGGACGCTCACCGACGGCACACGCTACCGCCAAGTTCAGACACGCAACGCCGATGCGCGCGTCACCCGCGAAGACGTGTATGCCACACCCGTCGGCGGCACCGAGGCCTTGGTGCGTGGTATTGATTATGACTACGACACCGCCGGCAACAAGACGCTGGAGCAGATCACGCTGACCGGGGGTGAGGTCATTACCCAGACCTGGGGCTACGATCACAACTGGGTCGCCTGGGAACAGACGGTGTCGAGCGCCGAGCCGGCCAAGGTGTTCCGCACGGAATACACTTTCTATTACGATGCCGCAGGCAGCCCGACCAACATCCACGAGGTCAAGCGCCGCAAGGACGACGGCAGCTTCCAGATCACGACTTATACCTACACGGCGCTGGGCAAGCTCGAACGTGTCACGGTCCCCGACGGCACCAGCCAGCGCTACACCTACAACGCCGACGGCCGCGCAACCAAGGTGGCTCGCCACAACGCCGCAGGCACCGAGCTGGCGTTCCTCAAGTACCTCTATGACTACGACGCCCAGGGCAACCGCAACTGGATGCAGGATCCCGACGGCAACATCACAAACCTGGTGTACGACGACCGCGGTCGAGTGACGCAGATCACCAATGCGCTCGGAGAAGAGACGCACTACACCTACACCGGTGACAACCTGACCCAGGTCGAAGTGGGGCGCACCGCCGCCGACGGCGAAGGGCAGGTCACACAGCTCGCCTACACCCCGCAAGGCTGGCTGCAAAGCGTGCAGCGCAAACAGGACGACGGTGGCTGGCTGACCGATGTCACCTACAGCTACGACAGCCGCGGCAAGGTGTTGACCAGCACCGACGCGCAGAACCGCATCACCCGTTACAGCTACGATGCGTTGGGACGTCTGACCAGCATCACCGATCCCAAGACCAAGACGACGAGCTATGCCTACGATGCGCTCGGCAACCGTACCCAGGTCACCGATGCCAAGAACGCCGTCACTCGCTACAGTTACGATGCCCTGAGCCGGCTCGTGCAGACCGAGCAGCTTGGCATCACCCCGAGCCCGGTCACGACGATGGCCTACGACGCCGTGGGCAACCTGATCCGCGTCACCGATGCGGAGAACAAGACCACCACCTACACCTACGACAGCCTGTCGAACAACACGGCCGTGACCCAGTCGCTGGGCCAGACCGTCACCCACGTCTACGACAGCTTGAACCGCGTGGACTACAGCCTCAACGCGCGTGGCCAGAAGATCGACTACGGTTACCGGCCCTGGGGTGGCATGAACAGCGTGGCGTATTACCCCACCGCCACGTCTACGACAGCGGACCGGCAGATCGCTTATGTCTATACCTACACGGGCAACGTGAACTCGGCCCAGGACAACCTGACCGGCTTCTACAAGACCTGGACTTACGACGCCCTGAACCGCATCGAGCAGGAAATCCAATACGGGTTTAGCACCACGTCGGTGTATCTGAGTCATGAGTATGATCGCTTCGGCAACCGTGCCGCGCTGTACATGGGCAAGAACGGCGTCGAGCAGTTCCGCCACACCTACACCCACAACAAACTCAACCGCCTGACCCAGGCCACCCTCATCAGTCCGACCGCGTACACGTTCGACTACTACGCCAGCGGCGAGCTGGAGAACCTGCATCACCCGAATGGCCTGACCACGCACTATGCCTATGAGCCGAACGGCCCGGTGCAGGCGATCGAGGTCAGCGGCAGTGCCGGTGTGCTCGATCAATACGGCTACACCTACGACGACACCCTGAACATCGACACCGTCACCACCCTGGCCGGTCTGCACGATTACGGCTACGACGGCATCAACCGCTTGACCCAGGCGTTGCACCCGGCATCCACCGGCCTGCCCGCGCAGGAGGACTTCGCCTATGACAAGGTGGGCAACCGCGAAGCGCCCGCCGATCCGGCGGCCTATGGCTACGACACCAACAACCGCATTACCGCCAGTCCGAACCGCACGTACCAGTTCGATGATGACGGCAACCAACTGAGCCGCGGCGATGGCGCGACGTTCGAATACGACCACGACAACCGCCTGACCCGCTCTCAGAACGGCACCACCACCGCCACCTACGCCTACGACCCGTTCGGCCAACGGCGCAGCAAGTCCGTGACCGTCGGCTCGACCACCACCACGACCTGGTACCTGTGGGACGGGGATGTGTTGTTGGCGGAGTACAACGGCACCGGCACCGAGCAGAAGCGCTATGCGTACCTGCCGGACAGTTACGTCCCCACGCAAATGAAGGACATCAACGGCACGTATGACGTGCACAGCGATCACTTGCAGACGCCCAAGACACTGACCAACCAAAGCCAAGCCGTCGTGTGGAAGGCGGACTACACGGCGTACGGCGAGACGGTCATCAATGCGAATCCGGATGGGGATGCGAATAGCATCACGTTGAATCAGCGGTATCCGGGACAGTATGCCGATAGCGAGACGGGACTGTATTACAACTACTTCCGGGACTACGATCCGACCACGGGGCGGTATGTGGAGGCGGATCCGATCGGGCTAGAGGGTGGGGTTAATGTATATGCCTACGCGCTTCTTAATCCGCTTGCATTCATCGATCCTCGTGGACTTTCTTCAGAACTACCTAATCCGAATGATGATGGAGTTCCTGGTGGGCCGTGGAAACCAAGGCCTGGTACTGAGCCAAGTGATGGGCAATGGCTTGGACCACCTATTCCGAAACAGCCTGCGCCCGAATGCCACTATGTGCCAGATAAAAATCATGGCGGTCCCCCAGATGCCGATGATTATTATTGGAAGACGTATAGCGGGGGCGAGAGGAAATGGTGGACCAATAATGGAAAACCGAGCTCTCCTGAACAAGCGCATGGACATAATCAGAAGCCACCTAAACCTCCAAAGGGGAATAGCGGGGGGTCGAGTGGCGCTAAGGGTGCGCCATTGCCATACGGTGCTGGTGGCGGGTTTCCTGATCCTTTGAATAGGCGGTTAAATCCGTATAAGCTCCCTTATTAAGGCGGGCGTTGAATTAACGTGGTAAGAAATTGATATGAAATGTTTAACAAAACAAATTGCTAACGCATATTTGAATTCCATGGACATGGAAATTGGTGAGTGGAACCAAATTCAAGAAACTGGCCAAAAAGGTAGTTGGATAAACTACAAAGCCCCGCGTGATGCGAATAGTTTGAGACGGTTTTCTGAACATGTGGCTAGTTGGCTTCCGAGTGGAAGTTGGAAAATTTTTCAGATCGACAATTCAACTTCGTTAGACGCCGTCGAGGAATTTTTACTTGGTAGGTTTCTTTTTAGTTCGGATAGGATATTGGATTTGACACAGAGTCGGACATTTTTATTTGAATTCGGCGATGACACGGAAGAAAACGAAAATAGCGAAATGGTAATCGCGCATCTTATCTACTTCTTTTTATTGTTCGAGTGTCACGGATATGTGGTTTCGTCAGGCGGCGATGGACAAATCCTGGGTGTCCAAGATGGTTACGCCATTTTTATTTCGAAAGATGAAGATTCATTTAGTGCTAAAAGGCTGCTGCAGAAATTCGAAGATAGGCCCGAACAATATCCAGAGTGGGTGGGCTGTTTGGTCGCAAGACGTCAGCAAAAGAAGCTCGATAATTGCTGAAAAAACCGGGACCGAAAAAACCGGGACAGAATTATTTTCTCCCATACGTGGGCGGTTCAGGGTGATTGGGAAGCGGGGGACGTATAGGTGTACGTATTAACCATCTCCTGCCTGGAGAGCCGCGAAACGCGAGTAGTGCACAAACATAATATTTTGGGGTTAGGTTATGGTTTTTCGAGTATTTGCCGCAGCAATCGTTGCATTACTGCTCTTCCAAGCAATCACCTGGGCTTTAACGGATAAGCAGCCCGTTCAGGCGGCCGCCGACCACTCCGTCAATCTAATCCCCATCGCCTCCAAAGATGAAGTCCTGGCGCTGGTGCGTGACGGCAAGCGCGTGGTGTTCGTCGACGCGCGCGAGGCACCGGAGTTCGAGGAGGAGCATATCCCCGGCGCGATCAATCTGCCGCTGCGTGATATCAATCAACTGACGCCGGACGTTATCAAAGATGCCAACCTCGTGGTCGGTTACTGTCTGAAGGATTTCCGTGGCTATGAAGTCGCCAAGGCCCTGGCACACGTGGGTGTGAAGAACGTGGTGACGCTGGAAAAGCCGGGCATCAATGGCTGGAAGGCTTATGGGTTGCCGATATACAAGCAAGGTGAAACTGAAGCAGCGGCGGTCGCGCAGTTGAAGGCCTGCGCCGAGCAGGGCGGGCAGTGCGCTGCGGCGAATGGGGGTTGAAGCCAGATGACCACTACACTAACGAACGAGATTAAGGCGCATGAAGTCCTGGTATTTGGCCTGTTGGCCGCGCTGTTACTGATGCCAGGTGCCGCGCATTTCATCAACACCGGCGCTCTGAGTCAGTACTTCACCTACCATGTGCTGGACGGGCAGTTCCTCTATGTCCTGTCCAAGTTCCTCGGACTGTATGCCTTTGTCCTGTTCTGGTTGCAGCTGCTGGGCGGATCGTACCGCAGCCCGCTCACCGGTGTCGGCGGCAGTCAGTCGCACAGAGGGTTGGGTGCGCTGGTGCTGGTGTTGATCCTGCTGCATGCGGGACTGTTCGTGACCGGCGTGTCGATACGCAACCAGCATTTCGCCTATCAATGGCTGCTACCTGATCTTTTCACGACCTACTATCCGCGCATTGTGTCCCTGGGTCTGATCGCCCTGGTGCTGCTGCTGGTGTCTATCGGCATGGCCGTGTGGCGTGCGCGTCGCGGCAATGCGTGGCGAATGGGGCATTGGCTGGTGTGGGTGGCGTTTGGGCTGGCCTTCGTACACAGCTACACGATCGGTAGCGAAGCCAAGCTT
>JACRMO010000170.1:7461-14661 GCA_016214925.1 Gammaproteobacteria bacterium | reverse complement strand
GCAGCGCGTTTGGTTATCTTCTGGGTGGCCCACTGGGCGCGTTGCTGGGCGCGGCCCTGGGGCGACGCTTCGATAAAGGTGTCGACGGCCTCAGTGAATATGGCGTGGAGCTCGGCGATCAGGAACGCGTGCAGACCGCTTTCTTCACGGCAACCTTCGCCGTCATGGGCTATCTCGCCAAGGTGGACGGACAGGTTTCGCCGAACGAAATCCGGCTTGCCGAACAGGTGATGGCGCAGATGCGTCTGAGTGACGACATGCGCCGCGCCGCGATGCGCTTGTTTGCCGAAGGTAAGGCGCCCGAGTTCCAGTTGGATGCGGTGCTCGAACAGTTTCGACGCGAGTGTCATCGGCGCCGGCAGTTGCTACGCATGTTCGTGGAAATTCAATTGCACACCTGCTATGCCGACGGTGCCGTGCATGCCGAAGAGGCGCGGGTGCTGCGGCATATCTGTGATCGTCTCGGCATCAGTCAGCAAGAGTTCACACAACTCGAAGCGCTGGTGCAAGCTGCGCGCGGCTTCGCGCAAGGTGGCGCGCCGACGCCGGCTTCGCGCGATCGGCTTGCGGAGGCTTACCGAGTGCTCGGTGTCGCGCGCGAGGCCAGCGATGCCGAGGTGAAGACCGCCTACCGTCGACTCATGAATCAGCATCATCCCGACAAGCTCGTGGCCAAGGGATTGCCCGAGGAAATGGTCGCGCTGGCCACGGAAAAAACCCAGGAGATCAAGGCGGCCTACGAGACCATCCGCGCCGCGCGCGGTAGCCGCTGACTCTCTGTGGAATTGCACCTTGCCCGCCGGTGTCGCGGGTGTGTACGCTCACTATCATCCGGTCATTGAATGCCATCGCTGTCATCGAAATGAAACTCGCGGTTCTGTCCGACATCCACGGTAATTTACCTGCGCTGAGCGCCGTCCTGGACGACATCGTGCGTTGGAATCCCGATCGCGTCATCGTCAACGGCGATCTGGTCAGTCGCGGCCCGTACAGTCTGCAATGTCTGCGGCTGCTGCAAACGCGTTTCCCCGATGGTCACTACCTGACCGGCAATCACGAGGCGTATGTGCTGCATTGTGCGGATCACCCGGCCGATCCGGACAGTCCGACCCGCGACATCGACCGCTTTGCCGATTGGGCGCTGCGGCAGTTGGGCGCTGCGGTGGAGGAGATCCGCACCTGGGGCGATCATCTCGATCTGACCGATCTTCCCGGCGGCGCCTCGGCGCATATCACGCATGGTTCGCGTTTGGGTAACCGCGACGGTATTTCCGCGCGCACTGCCGATGCAGATCTGCCGGCCAAGCTCGGCGAGTCGTGCGATCTGTTCGTCGGCTCGCATACGCATAAGCCCTTGCTGCGGCGATTCAACGGGACGTTGGTGGTGAATACGGGTTCCGTGGGGCAGCCGATGGACGGTGATGCGCGCTCCGCGTACGGGCAATTCACCTTGAGTGGCGGTGCCTGGCAGGCGGAGATCGTGCGTGTCGCCTATGACAAGGCGCAGGCGGAGCGGGATTTCGTGGAGAGCGGTTTTCTCGCCGAGGCCGGGCCGATGGCCAAGCTCATTTATTTGGAGTTACAACAGTCGCAGGCGCATCTCGGGCCCTGGCGTCGCACCTATCTGGAAGCGATCAAGGCGCGGCGGATCACGGTGGCGGACGCAGTCGAGGTGTATTTGCAGGCGCTGTGAAATGCGCGAAAAATCACCGGGACAGTCATCTGCCCCGGTGATTTCGCTTGACGCTTATTGGTGGTAATACCCCATGTCGCGGCCGATCGAGCCGCCGAGGATCGTACCCGCCACGGTGGCGACATCATTGCCGCGGCCCTCACCGACCTGGTGGCCGAGCACGCCGCCGATAATGCCGCCGACGATCATCGGTGTGGCGGAACGGTATTCGCCCGAGGAACGCTGCGGCGGATAGTAGGGCTGTTCTTCGCGGTAGCCGCGCGGCGGTTCCTCGTAATACTGCGCCGGCTGTTCGTAGTACACCGGACGTTCCACCACGACAACGCGTTCCTGCACCGGTTCTTCGTAGTAATAATTGACCATCTCGTGGTTGCAACGGCGATGGTGGCGGTGACCATGGTCGCCATCGTCGTCATAGCGCGACCCACCGTAGTAGTTGTGTACTTCGTATTTGTCCGCCTGGGCCAGCGGGGCGGCGAGCAGGCTGCTGCCACCGATGGCCAGGGCGAGCAGAATCGTGTTCAGGTTGCGCATGACTTTTTCTCCTTGTGGCAAAGCCCGGGTCGGGTGCCGGCCGGATTCCCGGCCGCACGCCAGGGATCCCCGAGCGTTGCAGGTAGACTAGCAGGGAGAATCTGAACGCCACCTTAACGGGAATGAATATGGGGCCTGCCATGCCCCGGCGGTTCGGGCCGAGGCAACGCTTGTGCGACTGACGCCCGAAATTTCTCAGTTCAGCATTTTCAATGCGCGTTGATAGGCCGCGGCGAGTTGGCGGTGCGCCTGTTCATAGGCCGGCGCCGGTACCTTCGCACTTAATTCTTCCAAGCAATCGAGTGCGGCGCGATGCAGTTCTTCCAGGGCGGCGTGTGTGGGGTCTGTCGTGGCGCTGGGGGCGGACGCATCCAGCGGTTCCACCAGCGCGGAGCGCGGGATCACCTGCGAATGTCCGCTGGCTTCGGCGCGCGCGAGCAGCGGACTGACTTTCACATAGCGGGTGCCGCGGAAAATGAAACCTTGGCCAAGCGCAAGCTGGGGAAATTTAATCGCGGCCATTGCGCTAGTTTCGCGAATTCATTGGCGCATGTGCCGGTAACGCAGTTTCAGAACCAGGATCGCCAGCGACAGCAACAGTGTGACGGCATTGGCGAGAATCACCGGCAGCGCCTCGGTCAGAATGCCGTAGATCAGCCATAACAAAACGCCGGCAGTGAACAGCAGGAACATGCCCAGCGAAATGTCGTTGCCGGATTTGCTGCGCCAAGTCTTCAGCACTTGTGGCACAAAGGCCAGCGTGGTCAGGCTGCCGGCGCTCAGGCCAAGGTAAGTGGTGACATCCATGCAAGGTATCCGCGCGGGCGCCCGGCAGCTGACCAGGGCGCCCGTATGTTCAGGATTCTTCCGTCTCGGTGCTGTCGATCCAGGCACCTTCGTCGGTATCGGCAACGCCGCCGCCGAAGTCACCCAAGCCTTCATCCTCGGCAGGTTTGGCGGCCTTGGCGGGTGCGCCGCGTTCGGGAATATTCAGCGGGCGTGTATTGGGATGCTTGAAATTGCGCCTGGCCTCGCCATACGCGCTGCTCAAATCATCGAGCTTGGCTTCACCGGATTTCAGTTCGCGCAATTTGGGTTCGACGATCTCGCGCGTGTATTCGAGAATCTGCCGACGCGCGAGATTGAACAGGAACAGGGTTTTCCCGTTGCCTGTATCCAGACGTTCGTCACGCACGACCGGTGAACTTTTTTCACCGGCTTCCAGATATCCATACCAGAGAGGGCCTTTCTGCTTCGATGATCCCGACATTGTGTTCACCTGAATCGAGTTGTGCTCCATGGGTTGCGCCGACGGGCGGCGCGTGGCGGAATAATAGCCAGCCTTATCGATCTGTCCAGAATTAACTTGAGGGGCGGGCTCGGTTTGGGTGTCGACCCGCGGGGTGACGGGGCGGGGGCTGCCCCGACGAGCACCGCGTAAACCGTTTTGACCCAATGGAATTTACGTATGATCGGGCTGGGTTCGCAGGCTCAGCGGGTCATCCGGATCGACGTCGTACATGAACGGCTTGCGGCGGTCATTGTTGGTGATCTGGTAGACCTTACCGACCCAGTTGTTGAGGATGGCCTCGGCGGTGTCGTGCCAAGTGTTGTCGATATGCGGCAGAATGAAGCTCTCCGGCAGCTCGGGCACGGGGCGGCCGCTGGCCACGGCTTGCTCCAGGCCCACGCGATATTCGTCCAGAATGGCCTGGATCTGTGGGCTGAAATAATTGTCCGGGAACGGCGGATAGTCGGTGCGGCTGCCGGCGGCGTAGCGCAGCACCTCGCGTTTGTATTCCTTGAGCAGGCTGATGCTGTCGTATTCCGGATGGCCCTGCAGGAACACCAGCCGGAAACCGTCCTCGCTCACGGCCAGATGCACGCCCGCCGCGGCGCTCTCGGCCAGCACATGCAGTCCGGCGGCCTCGAACTGCGCGCGATCGATCTGGTTGAAGCGCGAATGCGGCACGTCGAAACGCGTGTTCACGCCCAACACCAGCGGATGCTTGCGCTCGACCACTCGATGCGCATACACGCCCCAGCGTTTACAGCCCAGCGGCCGACGCTTCTGCCCATAGCGGAATTGGAGCACGGCGTGCGTCGCCAGACAGGAGCACAGCGTCGAGGTGACGTTGGCGTAAGCCCAGTCGATGACTTCGATCAGCGGTTCCCAGAACGGCTGCTCGGCAAGCTCCGTGCCCTGTACGTTGGCGCCGGTGATGATCAGCGCGTCCAGTCCGGTGGACTTGATCTGTTCGAAGCTCTCATAGTATTTCGCCACATGTTCGCGGCCACGGGCCTCGCGCACCAGCTCCTTGAGGGTGAACGGGTGCATGTAGAACTGGGCGATCTGATTGCTCTCGCCGACCAGGCGGAAGAACTGCCGCTCGGTTGCCTCCAGCGCGGCGTCCGGCATCATGTTCAGCAGGCCAATGTGCAACTCGCGGATGTCCTGATGCACAGCCTCGTCGCGCGGCAGGACGGTCTCGCCTTCCTGTTCCAGGCGGGCGAAGGCGGGTAGATTGGAATTGGCGACCAGTGGCATGGATCAATATTCCCAACGAGTTACCGAGATATATTTTTACACACCAGAGGCCGCAAAGATCGCAAAGCAAGATTCATTGCGTTTCTTTGCGGCCTTTGGTGTGAATTGAATTTTGCAGCAGGCATCATCTATCCCTGCCGTTCCAGCGCGGTTTCGATCAGACGCATGAAACCCGCTTCGTCCTGGGCTTGGGCAAGCTCCGTCGTCGTCAGCGTATAGCCGTGCTCGGCGGCGATTGCCTCGTAGCGCGGGATGCGCGAGTAGAACAAGCGCGGGAACATCCAGCGCACGAAATCGTCCGGGTCGATCAGAGCGACGTAGGGCAACGCACGTTCTTGCAGATAGGTTGCCAGTTGTTCGTCCAGAAATGCCTCGCGGTAGTACAGCGGCTTGGGATCGGCCTCGGCGCGGCGGATCAGTTCCTGCTCATCGGTCGCAGTCGCCTTCAGGTACAGGATCAGGGTGTGTTCGGCCAGAATCTCGATGGTAGCCGGATCGTCGAGCTCGCAGACACTGCCACCGGCATCGTTGATGAAGTGCCGGTAGCCGTAGATCTCCTGCGCCTTGCGGATGAACACGGGTACGTCGCGCATCGCGGCAATTTCGGCGACACGGTGCAGTTCCTGGCGGTGCTTGAATTCCTGCAAGCCCAGCCCCGCCTGTTCCGGATTGCCGAGTTTGCCGAGAAAGCTCGATACCGGATGCAGGTTGTCCACGGTGATGTTGTTGACGATGTGGATCGAATCCGAGCGCAGCAGGTCGCGCAGGAACGGAATCTCCATCACCTTGTGTTTGATATTGTCGAGGATGGGTTCGTCCAGGTAACGGGTGCCGATGCGGTAATCGCCGGAATAATGGAACCAGTCACGCTTGCGCAGCAGATTCGAGAGGCGCGTCTTGCCCACACCGGACATACCGAGCAGCGTGATGCGCTTGTTCTGCCAGGCGCGGAATTGTTCGACGCTCAACTTCATGGAGGGCTCTCCGCCGCGACGCCCGCGGTGCGGGCGACATCTGGACGGCTACTATACCGGGGCCGGGGTAGGCGTTGAAGCATTCAGACGGATGGGGTGCGAGGCGCTGTTCCCAGCGGGCTATGGGCCGCAGTATGCTGACGCCATGCCCGAATCATTCTTCCCGTCCCAGTCCCGCATCCAGGCGCGCGCCCTGTTCGTTGGCGAGCGTATCGACGTGCGTGCCTTCGAGGGCGCCGAGCGCGTGGCCGAATCGCCGCTGCTGGTGCGCGCCGGCAGCCGGGGTTGCGCGGCCTTGTTCCGCTATGGCGCGGTGGTGTTGTTCGAGATGCAGCCGCTCGAACAGGTGTCCTTCCTCGGCCAGCTCGCGCCACTGGTGAGCGGCGCCATTGCACAGCCGGAGAGCGAAGATGTGGAACTCACCGTCAGCGCCGGCGGCGACGAGCGCGTGGACCCGTCCGGTGGCATCAGCCTGACCGATACCTCGGTGGAACGTTTGCAGCTAGTGGCCGAGGTGCTGGCCAAGAGCGTGGTGCTGGCACATTACGAACGCCAAGTGGCGAAGGTGTTCGATTCCATTGAACCGTTGGCCGCCGGCTTGCGCCAAGCCGGCCGGGTCGGTTCACAGGCGCGCGAACTTCTGCGGCAGATCGGCGATGTGCTGATGGTCGAGCACAAGATGGTCGGGCGTGTGGAAGTCGCGGAGAAACCGGATCTGCTGTGGGATCATCCGCTGCTGGAACGGTTCTATGCGCGGCTGGTGGATGAGTATGAATTGACCGAACGCCACCGCGCGCTGGATCAGAAATTGGAGTTGATCGCACGCACCGCCGAGACCGTGCTCGATCTGTTGCAGCACCGGCGTTCGTTGCGCGTGGAATGGTATATCGTGATACTCATCGTGGTAGAGATTTTTCTCTCGCTCTACGAATTGTTCATCGCCCGCTGAATCGGTCTTTCATCGGACTGTCATCGACGCCGGACAGACCCTACCGGCCCGTTTGGGCATAACCCATTGCAACCCCGAGAATCATGGTTACCGAAAACGAGATTAGTTCCACGCCGCCCGCCGATGGCGGAAGTGCCGCGCTGGATGCCGGTATCAACCAACAGCGCGAGGCGCTTCCGATATCCGCGATTCAGGTGCTCCGGCGCGACGGCTCGCTGAATATCTTCAACGGCATGGTGGCGCTGACCTCCTCCTGCGACGGGTCGCATTACATGCCGTATGCCGAATTTCTCGGCCACGACATGCCGTTCTGGGAGGGGCGTTGAGGTCGCCAGGCGACTGAAGTCCCGGCAGGGGCGGGGTGGCACAGTTTCTGCTGGCTAGAGAAGATCGGTCGGCTTTCCGCCGGCCCCATGACGCCAGGTTCCCGCATGAATCACAAGCCAACACTCAACCTGGTAGTGGGTTCCACACTACAGATCGAGTTGCCGCAGGCCGGTGT
>JACRMO010000170.1:0-7428 GCA_016214925.1 Gammaproteobacteria bacterium | reverse complement strand
GGCTATGTGCCCGGTCGCAGCATCATGGTCATGCTGCAATCCGCCGCCGAACCCGCCACACGCCAGCTCCTGCGCATGGGTGATCCCTGCGTGGTGCGCTTCGAATCCGGGGACAATCTGTATGCCTTCGACACGCAGGTGTTGTGTCTGGCGGAGCAGCCCTTTGTGCATGCGCATCTGGCCTACCCGCAGGGCGTGCAGGGCACCATGGTGCGGCGCAGTCAGCGCGTACCGGTCAACGATGTGGTGGTGATGATGCTGGTGATGGAAGAGGCGGGCCGCAAACTGTCGGTGGCCTTGGCCGACATCAGCCTGTCGGGTGCGCGGCTGGTGGCCGGCAGTCGCCTCGGCGAGATCGGCGAGCGGTTTTCCATCGAGATTCCGCATATCGGCACGGCCGGGGCCGAGCGGGTGGCGCTGCCGTGTGTCGTGCGCTATGTGCGCGAGGAACAGAGTGTGAGCGCGGGCGGCAAGCGTGTTTATCACCACGGTGTCGAGTTCACCGAGCTGAGCCGGCAGGCCCTGGTGTTCATCGAACGTTATATCGGCGATCGAGTGGTCGAGCAGCGTGGGATAGGGGCGTAGCCCAGGGCTCGGCCGGCTAGCCAAACACGTCGATGCCGACCTTCGGGGCATCTTCTGACGCCTGCTGATCCTGCGCCTGGCGGCGCCGCTCACGCTTGTCGCGGGTATCCAGTATCACCCGTGCCTGGCCCTGGCGACGTTCACCCTTGCGGCGGTCCGGCCCGGAATGTACCGGCAACAGCGGTGCCTGCGGTGGTGTCTGCGGTTGTTCGTCGATGGGCTGGACACGCACGCTGGCTGTGAGCCCGTGCAGCTCCCGGTTGGCGGGGCTGGTCGCATTTTCCTGCTTGAGCGTCTGCACGCCGCTGTCATCGGGGCGAAAGTTGATGATGCTCATGCGCGCTGCCTCCGAGGCTGCTCCCGGGTTGCGCGCCTCAGGCGCGCGCCAGCAAGAGACCGGCCGTTTCGGTGAACTGCAAGCCAGCTTCGCCGATCACGGCGTCGTGGTCAAAACTCGCCTCTTCCAGACGGATGGCCGCCCACACCGAGGCATCGGCCGCGGCGGTCAGGCTTGGGGTTTCGCAAAAGGCGCCGATCTGCGAACGGTTGGCCAGGTTTTCGGCCAGATGCACGATGGACGCCTCCAGTTCCGAATTCATCGCATAGGATGGCATGTGGTGATAGCCGACCGCTTCTTGCAGCGTCTCCGGCAACATCCAGGTATTGAGCATGGCACCGCCGAGATCGGCGTGACTGAAGCCCAGCTCCGCCAGCTCCGCCTGATGCAGGATACCTTCGTCGCCATCGCACACCAACAACAGATCCGCGCAAATCTCGGGCATGCGGTTGTACAGCACCAGGCTGCCGATATCGTGCAGCATGCCGGCGATGAACATGCGTTCCGGATGCAGCACCCGGCAGCGCTTGGCCAGCGCGCGGGCGATCAGCCCGGTATAGATGCCGTGACGCCAGAAGGTGTCGATGTTGACCAGGCTGTTCGGCAGGTTGGAAAACGATTTGATGGCCGAGACCGCGATCACCAAACTGTAGAGTTCGCGCACGCCGACGACCGTGATGGCGCGTGACACCGTATCGATGCGCCGTGAGAAGCCATAGAAGGCGCTGTTGACCAGCCGCAGCAGTCGCGCTGTCAGGCTGGGGTCGCGGCTGATGACGGCGCCGATATCCTGCGCGGCGGCATCGTTGGATTCGATCAGTTCAAAGACCTTGACGCAGACATCCGGCGGCGAGACTAGACAGCTCACATCTTCAAGCATACTGGCGGCCAGATCGCCGGCCAGGTCACGGGACGCGTGGGATTCCGGTTGGGGCATGCGGATGCCTTCATATCAATGGTGAGTGTTGATCCCCCTAGCGGCGGGAAACCGCCGGAGTTGAATCGCAGTGCCTGTGATCCGCCAGAATTGCGTCGCGATTCACATTTCCCACATTTCCCCGACTGATCCTGCGGCAAACGTATCAAGATTCAGCCAAGTTTTCCGTAAAGAGGACAAACCGCCAAGCGTTCTGGGGCTGACCATGAATATTGTCCAATTAAACGAATTCGAGAAAGCGCGTAAGGGTCTCAGCAGTCAGGAGGCCGTGGGATTACTGCGCGAATGCCGCGAGGTGACTATACGCCAGTTGTCCGCGGCCCTGGTGCGCATGATGGGCAAGGTGGACGATGCGTTGTTCGAATTGGCCGAAAAGGCCGAGAACAATAGCGTGCAAAGCCTGTATTTCGATGCCATGCGCGAAGTGCGTCTGAAACGCGCCAGCATGGAGATCGGTTTCAAGGCGCAGCTCATGGAAGGTTTCAACCGTGAGATCCGCAAGGAGAGCGACAGCGCCGACACGGCGCCGGCCGCCTCGCCGCGCATGAATGAAATGGATCTGGTGGAACACGACGCGTTGGAAGAAACGCTGGCGGTTGCCAACATGGTCAGCAAGGTCGACGTCAGTTGCAAGGAAGAACTCGGGCCGCTCAATCGCCGCATCGGTTATCTGCTCAACGATCCGGAACTGGTGCGCGCCAAGAACCCGATCGGCCCCGAAGTCATCTGCAATGCCTTCCGCGAGGCCTGCGGCGATGTCGAGTCAGGCATCAAGGTCAAACTCATCATCATGAAGTTGTTCGACCGCTATGTGGTCAGCGAAGAGATGTTGCTGCTGTACCGTGACATCAATCGGCTGTTGATCGAGCGCGGAGTGCTGCCCGAATTACGCCACGAGGTCAAACGCACCGGTTCGACGCGTTCCCGCGCGCAAGCCGGTGCCGCGAGCGCGGCTGGTGGTGTGAATACACCGGAAGGCGCGGCGCCAAAAGATGTTTTCGCCACGCTGCAACAACTGATGTTCCGCGCAGTGCCTGGCGGCGTGCCGGGTGGCATTGTGCTCGGCGGTCCCGCCGGCAATGGGATGGGCATGGGCGGCGGTGCCGGCTTCATGCAGACGCTGACTCAGTTGCAGCAGGGTAACAGCGAACTGGTAGCGGGCGGCATCGGTAATCTCAGCAACGTAGATCTGATGTCCGGTTCGGTCAATGTGATCCGCAATATCCAGTCTAGCGGTATCGTCGGCAATGTCGGCGCCGCGGACGGCATGATTATCGATGTGGTCGCCATGCTGTTCGATTACATCCTGGACGACGCCGACATCCCGCCGGCGATGAAGGCCTTGATCGGGCGCTTGCAGATCCCCGTGCTCAAAGTCGGCATGCTCGACAAGAGTTTCTTCTCACGCAAGGCGCATCCCGCGCGCAGGCTGCTCAACGTGCTGGCAGAGGCTGCGGTCGGCTGGAACGGCGAGCAGGATCAGGCGCTGTATAAGCAGATCGAGTCGGTCGTGCAGCGGGTGTTGATTGAATTCGAGAGTGATGTGGGTCTGTTCGCCGTGCTGCTGGAGGATGTCGAAGAGTTCCTGGCCAAGGAACGGCAGAAGGCCGTGCATCTGGAAGAACAATCCGCGCGCATGGTGCAGGGCAAGGAACGTCTGCGTATGGCCAAGCAGCGCGTGCGCATTGAGGTGGAACGCCGCTGTCAGACTGCAATACCGAAATTTGCCCGCCAGTTTCTGGTGAGCTATTGGCAGAATCTGCTACTGGTGACTTTCGTCAAGGAAGGCGAAGAGAGTATCGCCTGGAAGCGTAATCTCACCACCATGGATAACCTGGTGTGGAGTCTGCAAGCCAAGAACTCCGCGCTGGAGCGCGATCGCCTAGTCAAACTGCTGCCCAGCCTGCTGCGCCTATTGCGCGAAGGTATGGCGCTGGTGTCCATGCGCGAAGACGATTTCCAAGCGTTCCTGGAGCAGCTCGCGAGCGCGCATGCCGCCATCGTGAATGCCGTTCCGCGCGAGGCCGGGGTTTCCGGCGATAGCGTAATGCCGCCGGTGGTGGATGATCCGCTGACGGCAATGGTGGCCGAGGATGTCGAGCCGGTGCAGGAAGACAAAACCGTGACCACCGCGACCATTCACCGTCTGGTCGAGACCGGCGCTATCGATGTCGAGGAGATCACGCTGGGCGATGAAGATAATGACTCGCAACAGCTTGTCGAGGACGAATTCGTCGAGCGCGTGCGTGGCCTGAAGCAAGGCATGTGGGTGGAATTCACCCAGGACGATGGCAGTAACCTGCGCGCCAAACTCACTTGGGTCAGCCCGGTGACCGGGGTGTATCTGTTCACCAACCGGCAGGGCCTGAAGGCCTGCGACAAGACCTTGCAGGGCTTGGCGGCCGAACTGCGCCGCGGTAGCGCACGTGTGCTGGACGATGCGCCGCTGTTCGACCGTGCCGTCAGCAGCATGATCGACGGTCTGCGTAAGCAGGCGTGATTATTCCTATTCCGCGTGCTCGGGCAAAGCCCTGCGCGCGCGTGGCCGTAATTCCGCCCTGCTCGGACAAGTCCTGCGCGGGCTGACTGCAAAGGGGGAGCGTTCCGACGCTCCCCCTTTGCAGTCCCCCACCGGTAAGGTGGCGCGTTAAGCAATGTAGGTTGGGGTAAGCGCGAGCGAACCCCAACAAGCTATGCATACATCGCGGACGAACGTTGGGGTTCGGCAAACAGCGCTTCACCCCAACCTACAAGGATCGTGGTTCTAATCCTGCGGTAACCGCGCGCGCAATGCATCGCGGTCATACCACCAATCCCCATCCACCATGGCTTCCAGCATTTTGCCCAGGCGCGGCAGGAGTTCGTTGGGGTCGTTGAGTTGCAGAATCTCGATCCAGGTGTTGAGCATCTCCTGACCTTCGATACCGCGATGGCGTTTGGCGACCTTGGCCAGTATCTGCGTGGTGAGGAAGGTCAGGCTGCTGTGTTCGTGTTCGTTGTCGCGCGTGCGCAGATCGGCAAGGTAATGCGCGGCCATGGCCGCGACCGCGCCGCCATCGGATTTGTCCGGTGTTTCGTCGACGATGTGGTGCAGCAGGGCGACGCTGGTCTGGGGCTTGATCGGATACGTCACCGCCAGCCACACGCCATTGCCCAGGGCGACGATGCTGCGGTCGAGTTCGCTGCGATAGAGAATGTCGCAGGCCTCGACCGCTTCCTGCCAAGCCTCGGCCGCCACGCAGTGATCGAATACCGCGCGGGCGGTATCCCAGGCCTCCGGATTGCGGCGCAGACCGAGCAGGGTCTCGGCGATATCCAATTCCACGCGCAGGCCCTCCAGCGTCGGAGCGCTTGCCGCCAGTTCGGCACGGCGCTGCTGATATTTATTCAGCAGATCGCCGAGTTCGGCCTGTGACTGGACCTCGTCCATCGCCAGGATCGGGTTGACGTCGATAATTTTACTGATGTCGTTCATGGAGTTGTCTGCCAAGGTGTCGATACGGGGACAGGGTGCGCCGGTTGCCAGACGCTTTGTACCGGAGCCGGCATGGGATGACAACCCGTGGCAGTCCGGGGTAGACGGTCAAGCTGGCGGCGGTTCCGGCCGAAAAGACCGGGGTGCGTGGGTGCGTCCGTACACCGCGTGTTCAGGGAGGACGACATGGAAAATCCGGCAGTCAGCAGTCAGACCGTAGTCACGCCCGCGCCCGATACGAGGCCTGATCCCGATCTGGCCTTACTGCAACGTATCCTCGGCGACGCGAAGAATGGTCGCCTGCGGCTGCCCAGCCTGCCGGATCTGGCCCATAAGGTGCGAACGGCCGTGAACGATCCGCGCCGCTCCGTCGCCGACATTGCTCGGCTCGTGCAGTTCGATCCCGCCTTGGCGGCGCGCCTGATCCAAATTGCCAACAGCCCGCTGTATCGCGGCACCAAGAAATTCGACAACTGCCACAGTGCCATCACCCGCATGGGGATACCGGCGGCGCGCAATCTGGTGGTGAGTTTTACCGTGCGCAACCTGTTTCAGGCGCGCACTCCAGTACTGCGCGATCGCTTGCAGCAGACCTGGCAACACAGCTGCCGCGTGGCCGCCATCAGCAGCGTGCTGGCGCGTCTGACGCCGGGGCTCGATCCCGACCGCGCCCTGCTGGCGGGGCTGGTGCATGACATCGGCATTTTGCCGCTGCTGCAATACATCGAGACGATGCAGATCCAACTGGAACCGGGGCGCCTGGAAAATATGGTCGGGCGCTTGCGCGGCGCGCTGGGGACCTTTGTGCTCAAGACTTGGCAGTTCGAGCAGGACATCGCCAACATCCCCGCGCAGGCCGAGGATTGGGAACGTGTCACTGGCGAGGCCATCGACTACGGCGACATCGTGCAGGTCGCGCATGTGCACAGTCAGTTCGGCCATGGCGGCTATTCGGGACCGCCGCTGACCGAACTCAAGGCCTTCCAGAAACTCAGTATCAGCAAACTGGGCCCTGGCTACAGTCTGGAGTTGCTGGCGCAATCGCAGCAGGAGATCAACGAGGTGTTGAGTATCTTGCAGGGTTAATCTGTATCAGTTGTCTTCCGGCACGCGTTGCCAGTGCCCGGATTTCCCGCCGCGTTTTTCCACCAGCCGGATGTCGTGCAAGCTCATGCCGCGATCGACGGCCTTGCACATGTCGTAGATGGTCAGCAGCGCGATCTGCACGGCGGTGAGCGCTTCCATTTCCACACCGGTCTTACCGAAGGTTTCCACGGTCGCGCGGCAATGCACGGCAGCGGGGTCGTCTTGCGGCGCAAGTTCAATGTCGACGCGCGTCAATGCCAGTGGATGGCACAACGGAATCAGCTCGGAAGTCTTCTTGGCGGCCATGATGCCGGCCACGCGCGCGATGCCGAGCACATCTCCCTTTTTATGATCGCCCTGGCGGATACGCGCCAGCGTCTCGGCCTGCATGTGAATCCAGCCCTCGGCGACGGCAACGCGTTGGGTGTCCTGTTTGGCGCCGACATCGACCATATGGGCCTGACCGGCGGCGTTGAAATGCGTGAGTTCGGACATGGCTGCGGGTTTCCGGCGGCGGTTGAGCGGCGTGGTAGACTTGGGTAACCGAATCATAGAGAGCCGGTCGCACGACCGCAAATCGAGCATGACCATTCACGTACGTTTCTTTGCCAGCCTGCGCGAACGTCTGGACGTCGCCGACCAGGACATCGCCGCGTCCACCGCCGCGACGGTCGCCGAAGTCTGGCAGCGGGTGTTGGGCGATGCCGAACCGCCGGTCAATATGCTGATCGCCGTGAATATGGAATACGCGAATCTCGATGCGCAGGTGCGCGACGGCGACGAAGTCGCGTTCTTCCCGCCGGTGACCGGAGGTTGAACATGCACGTCGAAGTACTCAACAGCCCGTTCGATCCCTGGCAGCGTTTGAGTGAATACCAGGCAGCACATCTTGAGGCGGGGCAGCACGGCGCCACCGCAGCCTTCGTCGGCACCATGCGCGACTTCAACGAAGGCGACGCCGTGCGCGGCATGACCCTGGAACACTATCCGGGCATGACCGAAAAATTC
>JACRMO010000260.1 GCA_016214925.1 Gammaproteobacteria bacterium | reverse complement strand
CGCTGGGAATTCGTTGAACCAGCGGTAGAACACATGGCTGCGGGTGTTGCGGTCGGAGCGGAAGTCGCGGACCAGTTTCAGGCAATACAGGTGGTAGACGATCAGGCTGGCGACCAGGACGAATTTGAGCGGCAGCCAAGTGGTGTTGAACAGCGTCTGCCACGAATAAACGAACAGTAACCAAAGACCGAAGAAGACGGCGACGACGGCGCCGAGGGTCATGATGGCGAACAGTTTGCGCTCCATGATCTTGAAGCGCGCGTTGCCGGCTTCGTCGGTGCAGTCGGCGTGATAGACGAACAGCCGCGGCAGATAGAACAGCCCGGCGAACCACGTCACGACGAAGATGATGTGCCAGGCTTTGATCCAGAGCATGTCGAGTTCCTATTTTAAGAGCCGAGCAATGTGTGCAGTTGCGCGCGCACTTCGGCCATATCCATCTCGCCGATCTTCTGTCTCACGATCCGGACATCCGGTGCATTCAGGAATGAGGTGGGTGTCAGATTGACATCGCCGAAGGCGCGCGCGGCGTTGCCGTCGATATCCAGCGCAATGGGATAGGGCATCTTGCGCGCATCGCGCATGGCCATGACATGGTTGGGTGGATCGTAGCTCATGGCGATGGCGAGTATTTGTAGGCCTTGCGGTGCGAATTCCCGGTGCAGATCGATCAGATGCGGTATCTCCTTCACGCAGCCGGGACACGAAGTCGCCCAGAACGTGACCAATACGGGTTTGCCGCGTAGCGTGGCAAGGTTGATTTCCGCACCATCGAGGGTACGTACGGTCAACGCCGGCGCTTGTTCAAGTCCTTGTGGGGATAGCCACACATAACCCAACGCACCGACCAGGATGAGGGCGAAGAGGCCGAAGAAGATGTCTTTTGCTTTCATGTCGAGTCTTTGTTGTGTTTCAGTTCAGGGTTGCCGAGGTTAATCGTGGGTGCGTTCACCGCATCCGTGGGACGTTTGCCGAACAGACGGGCGATGAAGCCAAACACCCGGCGCAGGCCGCGCCAGAGTTTGGGCCACAACCAGATCATCAACGCGATAAATCCGACCAGCAGCGCCAGGAACAGCACGGGATAATGCAGTGCGGCCCACAGTCCGGCGAATACGGCGATGTCCTCGGTGATGGAGGCCGTCCAGTTGGTGAAGGGCTCGGGTGAGGTGTTGATCAGCACGCGCGCGCCGGATTTGGTGAAGTGACTGCCGGCCGCCATCGCACCACCGATCAGGCCGGCGGCCAGGTGTGCGGCCGGACTGACATCACCGATCGCGCCGGCGGCCAGGATCGCGCCCGCCGGGATGCGGATAAAGGTGTGCAGCGCATCCCAGCCGCTATCGACGCCGGGAGTCTTGTCGGCGAAGAATTCCACGCAGTACATGAAGCCGGCCGCGGCCAGTACCAGCGGATCGCTGAGCATTTGCAGATCGGGCGGGAGCTGGATGTTGCCGGTCATGCCCAGATAGCCGAGCATGAACACGGCGGCATAGAGGTTGATGCCACTCGCCCAGGCGACGCCCATGGTCAAGGCGATGGTGTGAATCGGATCCATGCTGTACTCCTGCGGCCATTGTGGAGACGTGGGCCGGGTGCGCCATGGTAGCTGGCCTGATGTGACCGTATCAAATGGCGCGGGTTCATTTAATATATGCCGAATCGAAACGATGTGGCGTTCAGGAAAGGCAACATGATCAAAGTCGGTGTGGTCGGCGGTACGGGATATACGGGCGTGGAATTGCTGCGGTTGCTGGCCGGGCATCCCGAGGCGGAATTGCGGGTGATTACCTCGCGTTCCGAGGCCGGGATGGCGGTGGCGGACATGTTCCCCAATCTGCGCGGACACCTGGATGTGCGTTTCAGCGCGCCCGATCCGGCGGCGCTGGCGGCTTGCGATGTGGTGTTTTTCGCCACGCCCAACGGCACGGCGATGCAGAGTGTGCCGGAGTTGCTGCGTGCCGGTGTGCGGGTGATCGATCTGGCGGCGGATTTTCGCTTACGCGACCCGGCGGTGTGGGAGACTTGGTACGGCATGCCGCATGCCTGTACCGATATTCTGGCGGAGGCGGTGTATGGTCTGCCCGAGGTCAATCGTGAGCGCATCCGCACCGCTAGAGTGGTGGCCAATCCGGGCTGTTATCCGACCGCCGTGCAGTTGGGCTTTCTGCCGTTGATCGAACGTGGTCTGGTCGATACCGCCACGCTGATCGCCGATGCCAAGTCTGGCGTCAGCGGCGCCGGCCGTAAGGCCAGTGTCGGTACGCTGCTGTGCGAGGCCAGCGAGAGTTTCAAAGCCTATGCGGTGCCCGGTCACCGGCATTTACCGGAGATCCGTCAGGGCCTGGAACTGGCGGCCGGTCATGCCGTGGGTCTGACCTTCGTGCCGCATCTGACGCCGATGATCCGCGGTATCCATGCCACGCTGTATGCCCGTTTGACCGCCGAGCCGGGCGATCTGCAGGCACTGTTCGAGCAGCGTTACGCCGGCGAGCCGTTCGTCGACGTCATGCCCGCCGGCAGTCATCCGGAAACCCGCAGTGTGCGTGGCGCCAACCAGTGCCGGATCGCCGTGCATCGGCCACAGGGTGGCGACACCGTCGTGGTGTTGTCGGTCATCGATAATCTGGTGAAAGGCGCGGCCGGTCAGGCTATTCAGAATATGAATTTGATGTTCGGTATGGCCGAATCCCTGGGCTTGGCTGGGGTTGCGCTGATGCCCTGAGCCTGGATTGATTCCGTAATCAATCCAGGCCAATTCTTGACTGTATTGGTCAACAAACAGATAATGGACACCAATAAATCCATCCGTATTTTTGTGGAGACATGACATGACAGAGACTGCTACCAGCGTAGACATGACCAGCCCGGTAATCTTTACCGAGGCCGCGGCCCTCAAGGTCAAAGGTCTGATCGAAGAGGAAGCCAATCCGAACCTGAAGCTGCGCGTGTTCGTGTCGGGCGGTGGTTGTTCCGGGTTCCAGTACGGTTTCACTTTCGACGAGGCCATCAACGACGGTGACACCGCCGTGGAGCAATGCGGTGTGACCCTGCTGGTCGATCCGATGAGTTTCCAATATCTGGTCGGTGCCGAGATCGATTACAAGGAAGACCTGGAAGGCGCGCAGTTCGTGATTCGCAATCCCAATGCGACGACCACTTGCGGTTGCGGTTCTTCATTCTCCGCCAGCTGATTTCGGCATACACGGTTGTGTGCACAAAGGGACGCTTCGGCGTCCCTTTTGCATTCGGGCAGGAACGCGATTAGGTGCCGATCGATCAGCGTAGTTGAGTCGCTGTGGCCAGATAGATGCCACCCAGGATGACGGGATGGCGCGCACCGGTCACGCTCGGCATATTGCTGGTGCGTCCTGACAAGGTCTCTCGGGCCATCCAGGCAAAGGCGGCGGCCTCGATCCAATCCGGCTCAAGACCGTGGGCAGCCGTTGATTCGATGGTTACGCCCGGCAGATAGGTCTGCAGCACTTCCAGCAGACGCGTGTTATGAGCGCCCCCTCCGCACACCAGCATACGTTTCGTCCCCGCCGCCCACGTCGTAATGGCATTGGCGACCGAACGGGCCGTCAATGTGTTCAGTGTGGCATGCACGTCGACGGGTGTGTGCGATGTCCCGCGCAGGTGCTGCTCCAACCAACCCAGATGAAAGTGTTCGCGGCCCGTGCTTTTGGGCGGTGACTGTTGAAAGAATCCATCCCTCAACAGCGTATCGAGCAGTGCGGGAATGACGGCGCCCTGCGTGGCCCAGGCGCCTTCCGGGTCGTAGGCTTTCCCTTGATGTTTGTTGATCCAGGCATCCAGCAGCACGTTGCCGGGGCCGGTATCGAAGCCGCTGACGGCTGATTGTTGATCCGCAGGCAACAAGGTCAGATTCGCCATGCCGCCGAGGTTCAGTATGGCGCGATCTTCTTCGGTGCTACGGAAACACATCGCGTGAAAGGCCGGCACGAGGGGTGCGCCTTGCCCACCCGCGGCGATATCGCGGCGGCGAAAATCCGCGACGGTGGTAATGCCGGTACGCTCGGCGATGATGTTGGGATCGCCGATCTGGAGCGTAAAGGGTTCCGATCCGTACGGGCGGTGGCGAACGGTTTGGCCGTGGCTGCCAATTGCGCGGATCGTAGCCGCCGGGATGCCGCTGTGTTCGAGTAAAGCCAGGGCCGCGTGGGCGAATTGTTCTCCCAGGCGCGTATCGAGGCTTCCGAACAATTCTATTTCGTTCTGCGACTGGCCTTGCGCCAAGTCCAGCAATGCCTGGCGTAACGTCGATGCGAAGGGCAGGGTGTGCGCGGCAAGGACTTTCGGGAAGGGCGCGGAGAGGTCGACGATGGCTGCATCGATCCCGTCCAAACTCGTACCGGACATCAGGCCTAAGTAGTAGTCATGCATGGAGTGGCAGTAGGCTCCACCGGGTGGAGTCCGCCCCAGAGTGGGGCGGATCCGCCTGGAGTTGCATCAGGAACGGGCGCGATTCCCGCACGCGCAAGCGTTGCTCAGTTGCCGCGCAGGGCGACCTGAGTAGAGCGGCCGCGCACCTGATCGAGTTGGACAAGCATCGATTGGGCTTGCTTCAAGAAGTCATTGCGGAAGCGCGCCTCGATCGGCATCGCATCTGGGAATTTCACGGACAGCGGGTCACGGTGAACGTTGTTGACGAGGAATTCGTAATGGAGATGCGGCCCCGTCGCCAAGCCGGTCATGCCCAGATAGCCGATGGTCTGTCCCTGGCGTACGCGGGTACCGGTATTCACGCTGCGGGCGAATCCGGACAGGTGACCGTACAGCGTACTGTAGGTGCTGCCGTGCTGAATGATCACCACATTGCCATAGCCCCCCTTTACGCCTCGGAAGACCACACGGCCATCGCCGGTTGCTTTGATGGGAGTGCCCTGCGGCGCGGCGTAATCCACACCCTTATGCGCGCGGATACGGTTAAGGATGGGATGCTTGCGCTTCAGGTTGAAGGTCGAGCTGATGCGCGAGAATTCCACGGGCGTGCGCAGGAATGCCTTACGCAGGCTGTGTCCGTCCGGCGTGTAGTAGTCCGTGCGACCTTCGTCATCGGTGTAGCGGATAGCTTGGTAGACCTGGCCTTGATTGATGAATTCCGCGGCCAGGATGTTGCCTTCGCCGATACGTTCGCCGTCCAGGAAGAGCTCGTCATACAGGACAGTGAATCGGTCGCCCTTTTGCAAATCTTGCGCAAAATCGACATCCCAGCCGAAAATGCCGGCGAGATCCATGATCATATTATCGGGCAAGTTGGCCTTCTGGCCCGCCATGAACAGCGAGCTATCGATGGTGGCGCTGGCGAATGCCGTCTGACGATCAGGTATCCGGTGGATGCTGGTGGCGGTGTAATTCTCGCCCTCACGGCGCACATGCAGACCCAGGGTCGGGCTTTCTTCGTAGCGCAGTTCCTGCAGGCGCCCTGCGGCATTGGTGCGCAGATGCAACGTCTGGCCGGGATAGATGTGTTTGAGGGTGTTGACGGCTGCACCGAGATTCATGACCTGGTGGAGATCAGCCGCGTCCACGCCGCTGCGCGAAAAGATCAGCGCCAGGTTGTCGCCCTTGTTAACGACTGCCTGTTTCCAGTTTCCCGTGTTTGACGCGGTGGTCTGCGCGAGCTGCGCGCTACGCGCGGCCTTCGAAGACAGCTGCGATGCGGGCGTGATGCTGGCGACCATTTCCTCCAACGCTGCCGCATCGGCTTGCTGGAGTGTGGGTTGATCAGTAGCGGCGACGCCGGGGGGGGTGTTGGGGAGGATGAGGCCTTGCGTCAGTTCGTTTGTGCGTTTGGCTTCGGCATCGTTCGCGGTGTAGGTCAGTAGCGCAGTACCGCCGAAGATTGCGACACTGAGTGCGATCCAATGGGCGTGATTGAGTCGGAATCTCGACGCATATCGGGTCAGGCTGCGTCGGGCTCCATGTTGACTGAATGAGGGGTAGCTCACGATATTTCCTTATATTGGCCCGCCGACACGGTAAGGGGCAGGCGTTTAAAGGTCAACTGTTTCGACCGGGGTCCGGGCGCGATCTTCAGGAGTCAATGGTGTAGCAGATTCCATGCCAGTACTGTCCCCGGTTGTGCGGATCGGGGGGTAGAGTGCCGCGATTCGTGGCGTGCGTATGTTAACCTGTCGGCCTTTTGCGTCAATGGGCATTTTGCGGAGCGTAGGAAATCATGTTGTCAGCCAGCGAGACATTGGCAGAAATCAAACGTGGTACCCAGGAGATCCTGGTCGAAGCCGAATTGCTGGAGAAATTGAAGTCTGGGCGTCCTCTGCGCATCAAGGCTGGTTTCGATCCAACGGCGCCGGATCTGCATCTGGGTCACACGGTGTTGCTGAATAAATTGCGTCAGTTCCAGGAGCTCGGGCACGAGGCGATTTTTCTGATCGGCGATTTTACTGGAATGATCGGTGATCCAACCGGCAAGAATGTTACTCGCAAACCGCTGACACGTGATGAGGTCATTGACAACGCCAAGACCTACGAAGAGCAGATCTTTAAGATTTTGGATCCGGAAAAAACGCTGGTGATGTTCAATTCAAGTTGGATGAACGGCATGAACGCGGCCGATCTCATTCAGCTGGCGGCCAAGCATACAGTGGCCCGAATGCTCGAACGCGACGATTTCCATAAGCGTTACAACTCCGAGCAGCCGATTGCCATCCATGAATTTTTGTACCCATTGATTCAGGGCTACGATTCGGTTGCGTTGAAGGCGGATGTCGAACTGGGTGGTACTGATCAGAAATTCAATTTGCTCGTGGGCCGCGATTTGCAGAAGCATTATGGCCAAGCGCAACAAGTTGTCTTGACCATGCCGATTCTCGAAGGCCTGGATGGCGTGCAAAAGATGTCCAAATCACTGGGGAACTACATCGGTATCGCCGATGCACCCGATGATATGTTTGGCAAGATCATGTCAATCTCGGACGATCTTATGTGGCGCTATTTCGATCTGCTCAGCTTCCGGCCGTTATCTGAATTGCGAGCGTTGAAGCAAGAAGTCCAGAAAGGCATGAATCCGCGGGACGTCAAGTTTCAGTTGGCCGAAGAGATGATTAGCCGATTCCACGATGCAGCCGCCGCACGGCGGGCCAGAGAGGATTTCATCGCGCGGTTCCAGAAAGGCGCGTTGCCGGAGGATTTGCCGGAGGTCGAATTGATGGCGCCGGCCGAGGGGCTGTCCATCGCCGCCTTGCTCAAGGGCGCGGGTTTGACGACGAGCACATCTGAGGCTTTGCGAATGCTGGAGCAGGGGGCCGTTCGCATAGATGGAGAACGTGTCGACGATAAGGGCTTGCAGTTTACTGCCCCACTTGTTTTGGTGGTGCAGGTGGGTAAGTGCCGGGTCGCGAAAGTCACCCTCCAACGAGGCTGAGCAGCTGCAGGTCATGACATGTAACTCATTGTTATTCTTTATTGATGCTGGGTATGGGTGTCTGCCGCCCTGTGACTGTGCGGGCGCCCTGCAAAGGCATCGCAGGCCGGTTCCTGCAGCCTGGAAAAAAGAGTTGACGGACTCATTCTCGAACGTATAATGCCGCCTCTCTTGCTGACCGGCTGGCCACTAGATCTAAGTTGAATTGGTGGTCTAGCGAAGGGTTGACGAGGTGAAGTGGCTCTGTATAATGGCTCTTCTTTGTCGGGCGCAGCTCTCGACAAGCTCTTTAACAATCAGGATCAAGTAACTTGTGTGGGCGCTCACGTCGAAAGAGTAGCGATGCGAATCGTATTTCGATGAAGAGCGTCTATGTAGTAATACCTAGACAGTAATTCATCGAGCCAAGATTTGTCGCCTTAAGCGACTAAAGTGATTGAACTGAAGAGTTTGATCCTGGCTCAGATTGAACGCTGGCGGCATGCCTAACACATGCAAGTCGAACGGTAACAGGCCTTCGGGCGCTGACGAGTGGCGGACGGGTGAGTAATGCGTAGGAATCTGCCCAGTAGCGGGGGACAACTTAGGGAAACTTAAGCTAATACCGCATACGCCCTACGGGGGAAAGCAGGGGATCTTCGGACCTTGCACTATTGGATGAGCCTACGCCGGATTAGCTAGTTGGTAGGGTAAAGGCCTACCAAGGCGACGATCCGTAGCTGGTCTGAGAGGACGATCAGCCACACTGGGACTGAGACACGGCCCAGACTCCTACGGGAGGCAGCAGTGGGGAATATTGGACAATGGGGGCAACCCTGATCCAGCAATGCCGCGTGTGTGAAGAAGGCCTGCGGGTTGTAAAGCACTTTCGGTAGGGACGAAAAGCTGAGGGCTAATATCCTTCAGTCTTGACTTAACCTAAAGAAGAAGCACCGGCTAACTCCGTGCCAGCAGCCGCGGTAATACGGAGGGAGCAAGCGTTGTTCGGATTTACTGGGCGTAAAGCGCACGTAGGTGGCTTCTCAAGCCGGGAGTGAAATCCCACGGCCCAACCGTGGAATTG
>JACRMO010000234.1 GCA_016214925.1 Gammaproteobacteria bacterium | reverse complement strand
TCAGTACAAGCATGGAGAACTTCAATATGACCGGTTCCGTGATCTCAAGCTGGTTCGTGATGTCCATGGTCGCTACCACCCGGTCTGCAAACTTGCAGAACTCCACAAGCTGCCTCTGGCCCTCGCGCCGGCAGACAAGGACGACATCGGGAAGGCGCTGCATGACCGTAAACTGGCTTTCGTCCTATCCCCGAAAACGCTGGAGTGGTTCGAGGTCGATACCGTACGGGGTCTGCTGGACGTGCTGGCATCCCGGACGGGAGCGCAATGGCTGTCTCAGGGATACCTCAACGCGGACGTCCGAGACTTCGATAGCCTGAAAAGCTGCGTTGGTGGCGAGTACTTCGTACTCAAAGACGATGAAGTTGATGCCACCGACCTCCATGCGCTGGAGGCGATCCGGAAAGCGTCGTATCAGTTCCCGAATCTCGTAGGCCGGGCCAATAGCAGCCGGAAGATTTTCGCAGGCAAGTCCGAAACCTCGCTGGCCTGGACCGATGGGGCAACGTATATCGCCATCGAACAGGGCATGCTGCGGAACTGCCGTCAGGGGCTGGCGGGATTCCTTGCGGTCGTGATGGCTCTTGCCGACCGCTACCTCTACAGCCGTTCGAGTCTCGATGGGGAACCGGACGCCGACCACCTGGAAGAGTTTCACAATCTGGTTTCCGGCCCTGCCGCGGCGGCGCTTTCGACTATCGCCGTGGATACCTTCCATGCCTACATCAAGACCCTGCGTGATAAGGGGATCAAGATTCCGCGCGACGTCGCTGTGGACGAGGACATGGATGCCACGTTCGACTGGTTGACCACCGAGCCAGGGGACATCAAACCGAACTGAAATCACTCCGCCCCTAGCTGCCCGGCCCACGGGTATCCAGGGGCGGCATCCTGTTCTGGAGCAGCCGCGCTTGCATTTTCTAGGACGGTGAGAAACTCGAAGCTACAGAACACACGGAGGCATGAACATGGCGAACATCTTAGTAATCAGCGCAGGCATTCTGGCGAAAGGGTTGACTTCGGTACGCGAGGCCGTGGGGCGCAAGAGCGATCAGCCCATCCTGGAGCATGTGCGTCTGCAGGCCGACAGCCAAACGCTGGCGATCACGGCCACGAATCGAACGCTGGAAATCTCAGCGCGTGTCTCCCTGGAGAACATGACGGTCTTCGACACGACTATGCCGGCTGGCAAGCTGGGCGAGATTATCCGCACCCTTGCACCGGATGCCGAGGTCACGCTCCGGCACGAGGGCGAATGCGTGACCATGACCTCAGGCCGGAGCCGCTTCAAGCTCAATGCGCTGGATCCCTCCGGATTCCCGATCTACCCTGCGATGCCCAATGCGACCCGGCATATCATCACCGGCGGGGTGTTGTTCGGTCTGTTTAGCGATGTGACGCCCTCGATGGCATCTAATGATACCCGGCCCTTCAGCAACTGCGCCTTGCTCGATACGCAGAACGACCAGATCGTTGCGGTCTCCACTGACGGTCACCGCATGGCCCTCGCAAAGTCCGAGGTCCAGGGGGCGCTGATGCCCATCCTTATCCCGAGGGACACCGTGGCGTGTGTCCGCAAGCACATCACAGATTCTGAATCCGAAATCGGTCTGCTGGTATCGAACAACCATGTGCAGTTCGATATCGGAAATATCACGATCCGCAGCGCCTTGGTCGATGCGAAGTACCCAGATTACAAACGGGTGATCCCGTCCTCCCACGTCGGCACCGCGAAAGTCGACCGGGGCGCGCTGCTGGAATCGGTCAAGCGTGCCAAAATCATCGCCGCTTCCGCCAAGGTCAGTTCAGTGGATCTGGAGTTCTCCACCGGCAAGGTTGTTCTGCGGTCCTGTGATGACGCCTCGGATGAATTCGAGGAAACCCTGGACGCCGAATACACGGATGGCCCGCAAGAGATCCGATTCCAGAGCCAGTATCTCATTGACGCGCTGGAAGCCGCCGCCGGCGAGACGATCACGATTCGGCTGTCTGGCGATGTCGGCGCGACGATCCTGACGGGAAGCGGCAACCCGGATACCGTATTCGTCATCATGCCTCAGCGTAAATAACTCATGATAGAGTCTACGTGGCAGGTTACCACGCGTATGCGGAGATTATAGAGAGGTTTGCGCTTGCATATACGCCAGAGATTGTACGATAGCTAAATGATAACTCTACAGCCAATCGCCTCATCGAATATAGCCGGCGTTGCCTACAACACTAGTAAAAGATCCTTGCTTATTGGGTTCAAAGGCAAGCGCAAATCTCAAACTGTGGAACGGGTTTATGAATACAGTAACGTGCCTCCTGATATTTACCGGCTCTTTATGGAGGCTCCATCAAAAGGCCAGTTCTTTCGAGGACAGATAAAAGACATTTTCGATTTCAGGCTACTTGACGAAGATGCCGTGATCTCAAACTCAACTCAGGCCAGGAAACCAAATACCGCAAGTGCGGCCATGCGTATGGCGTTGGAAGATAGCAACTATCACGGAACGTGGTTTTAGCTATTAGCATTCCATTCAGATAAATACTCACGGGAGTTTTCAATGTCGAGGCACGAATTCCATACCCATTCATCCGATGGTACGGCCGTCTGCATCCAGTGCGGATGGGATGCCCCCTTGGGCGGTTTCTATCTGTTGGTCTCCCGCGAGGAAGATCGTTACGACTACCTCTTTAACAATCTCGATCACTCTCCTTCACACCCAGAAAGCTTCGAAGTTTTCAAGGTTATCCTGGAAATGATGGGTATAGACCTACCTTGCCGCATGTTGCAAGAGATGGATGAGGACGCCAAAAATCAGATCGTGAACAAGTACGTCATCCATCATGTGATCGATGGTGTCTACTCAAGGGACGCGAAAGCCTCCGGCGAAGTATCGGCAAGGGCCAGGGCAAGGTAATACCAGTAGTCTGCCGTGCCAGCAGCGAAAAGAGCCATGTATAAGGCACCCCTCGCCCTGACAGGAGTTGCATTATTAGAGCAGCGGATATCCTTCATGTGTCGCCAGGAGGTATCCCTATGCTACTGAAAATCTATATTCCCAAGCCAAACTCCCCCGCCGAAACCGCCTTCATCCCGGGGTCTGCCATCGTCGGCACTCCGATTGGCGACACCGGGACAATAGTTGTGGACGCTGAAGGCAATAAATACGGCGCAAGCAACATGGACGCCTATCACGAACGCCTGATATGCGCCGGTGGTCGCCACAAGGATCACTACCCTACCGTCGCGCGTTGGCGTATGCGGGACGAGGATCTCATCGAGATCGGCTTACTTAATACCGACACCTGGATGTTCAAGATCAATCCGGAATCGGTCAACGATTACGATAACTGGATATCCCGCTACGGCAGTTAGTTAGAACCATAACAAGGACACCTAGATGGAAACGCAAGATCAATTACAAAAGGAGGGCATCGTGAACCCCCTTGGGCTGGTTCCCGGGGATCCCTATGTCGGTATTCGCGGGGATTCTTCCTTGCGCGAAACGGCGACTGTTCGACCGCGGTACACCTCAACAACCGACAGCGTCTTCACAGCATTGGCGCCCTCTTTGTGCGAGCTGGTGGAAAACCGTTCCAGCTACCGCATCAGCATCGGCTTCAACAACAACGTGGTTCGTACGGCCTCCGTATTTGATCCTTTCCGCGAGGAAATTCATGCCGTCGAAAACCTCTGCGATCGAGGGTATGTGAACCGGCATTTCCCGGTCGTCGCGTACCACACTAAGGAGGAAATCGTACGCCGAATCTACGATGCCCTCGACCACGCCGGTATCCTCGATCTGACGCCTCAGTACTGGCGGCCGATCCTGCGCAACCGGAACAACGCATGGGCTATTGCGGACAAGCACGAGGCCGCCTATGTGGTCGGTACCTTGCACCTGCTGCGCCAGATACCCTCGTACTACCTCCGGAACGTGACGATGTGCCTGGTCAGCGGCTTGGTCACTGCGGGTTTCAATTGTGACGGCACTCAGATCATTCGTATCAGCGCATATAAGGCGTTTCTGAACGAGAACGGCGTTGTACCCGACTAGTTCCGAGCGGCTTGCAACAAACAGTTCGATGGCATCCTCGGAGTTGCCATCGATCAAGGAGACAATCACATGGGATACTTTTCCTGGAAGACGGCCGACACCGGCGAGAGCATCTGGAACGTCGGCTCAGGTATGCACCCTGGCAAACCGGTCTATCTGTTACAACCGAATGGCTTGCCGGCCATCTGCGAGCT
>JACRMO010000233.1 GCA_016214925.1 Gammaproteobacteria bacterium | reverse complement strand
TCGATGACCTTGGCGTCGCCCTTCATGATACCTCCTGAATATTGTGAGTATTCGACGTATTGGGAATGCAGAGACATTGCGACGACAGGAACGCGTCGCGGTGTATACGTAGCCGAAGTTTAGCAGGCGATACTCAGGCTGCGGCCTCGGTGGATGCTCCACAACAACCGCCTGTCGCACAGGCGCCGAGCGCTTCGTTGAGCACTTGGCGAGCCGAATGCACACACTTGCCGCACTGGGTAGCAACGCCAAGGTTGCGACTCAGGTCGCGCAGGTTGGCGATTCCCTGTTCATTGACCGCCGAGCGAATCGCACCACAGGTCACGCCCTTGCAAAGACAGATATACATAGTGACTTCCTCCTGACCCGCATTTAAATCTAAATGAGAACGATTGTCAATTGTGGGATTTATGGCTACACTCTCAATTGAGAATATTTCTCATTTGATAGAAAACACTGGTACGGAGACGGGGTAACCTAATGATGAAGCTTGAATTAGACGTCTGGCTGGAACGGTTTGAACCACGCATCATTCTGCGGGACGCTGACAGCCAGCAGGTCTTGTTGAACTGGGACAGCACAACGATCCAACGCGAACTGATCAATGGAGATCTTTGTCTGGAAGATCTCTGCGACACCCGTCTCAGTTGTGCCGAGCGCCTCGGCTTGGTTGCACAGGCACAGCCCGGACGACCGCGGCACCTGCGTCTGGTCAGCGCCCCGCCCGCACCAACCCACCCAATCCGGCCTCTTCCAGCGCATTGTTAAGCAGCGCACGGATCGCGCCTTCTTTTTCCATCTGCAACACCTGCTGCGTAAGTTCGTGCGCATGCGTCTTGGTGAAGGTGCGCAGCACCGACTTCACGCGCAGCAGGCTGCCGACACTCATGCTCAGACTGTCGACGCCCAGCCCTAGCAGCACGATGGCCGCCGCGGGATCGCCGGCCAGTTCGCCGCACACCCCCACCGGTTTGCCATTGCGATGCGCGCCTTCGACAATCTGCGCCAAGGCGCGCAGCACGGCCGGATGCAGCGTCTGATAGAGTTCGGCGACGCGGGTGTTGTTGCGGTCCACAGCGAGCAGATATTGCGTGAGGTCGTTGGTGCCGACGGAGAAAAACGCAACACGTTGCGCCAGGGCGTCGATCTGATAGACAGCCGATGGCACTTCGATCATCACGCCGACCGGCGGCATGGTCACCGGCATGCCATCTTCCAGCAGTTCCTGATGTGCGCGCTGAATCAGCGCCAGCGATTCGTCCACTTCGCTGACATCGCTGATCATAGGCAACATCAGCCGTAGGTTATACAGACCCATGCTCGCACGCAGCGCCGCTCGCAACTGCGTCAGAAAAATTTCCGGGTGATCGAGCGTAATGCGGATACCGCGCCAGCCGAGGAATGGATTATCTTCGCGCACCGGAAAATACGGCAGCTCCTTGTCACCGCCGATATCCAGCGTGCGCAGAATCACTGGCCGCGGAGAGAAACCTTCCAGCACCTGACGGTAGATCTGCATCTGTTCGTCTTCGCCGGGAAAGCGGTCGCGCACCAGGAACGGCACTTCGGTGCGGTACAGGCCCACGCCCTCGGCGCCGCTACGCACCGACGGCGAGATATCCGCCAACAAACCGGTGTTCGCATACAGCGGCACGCGCACACCGTCGGGTGTTACCGCCGGCAGGCTGGCCAACTCCTGCAGGCCAGCGCGCAGTTGTTCCTCTTCACGCTCCAGGCGCCGGAATTCGGTCAATGCCGCGGGTGTCGGCCGGACGAAAACCTGGCCGCGATAACCATCGATAACCAATTGCTGCGATTCCAATCGACTGACCGGTAGATCGGCCACGCCCATCACCGCCGGGATACCCAGCGCACGCGCGAGAATCGCCACATGTGAAGAACTCGAACCGCGCGCCGACACCACACCGGCCAGCTGTGCCGTGGGTATCTCGGCCAGATGTGCGGCGGCGACTTCTTCACCGAGCAGAATGACGCGACCATTACCACCCAACATTCGTACCGGCGCCTCGGCCTGCAGACGCGTGAGAATGCGTCGACCCAGATCGCGAACGTCGGTGGCACGTTCGCGCAGATAGGGATCGTCCATCTTCTCGAAGGCGCGCAACAGTTCATGGATGGTGTCGCGCAAGGCGCCCGGCGCCCAGTTGCCTGCATGGATGCGTTCGACCACGCCTTCAACCAAATCGTCGCTGCCGACCATCAGTGCGAGGGCATCGAACAGCACCAGTTCTTCCGGCGGCAACGTATCGGCCATCTGCCGCGACATGGCGCGCACTTCGCGTTGCACATCGGCAATCGCCGTGCGGAAGGATGCTTCCTCGGCATCCGCATCCATGACCTTGCGATCCGGGATCGCATCGAGGTTGGCCGGCGGATACACCACCAGCACCGTACCGATGGCGACACCCGGTGCGCCCGGCAAACCTTTGAGGGTAAAGGACGTGCCGCTGACATCCTGCAACAGGCGCGAAAATCCGCCACTGGCTTCGGCATGGATGATGGCGCCGGCGAGCTGTGCCGCCAGCGTGACCAGGAAGGTCTCTTCGTGCTCGGCGAACTTGCGCATCGCGCGTTGACGCACGACCAGCACACCCAACACCTTATTGTGCTGAATGATCGGCACGCCCAGGAAGCCGTGATAGGACGCCTCGCCGGTCTCGACGATACGCCGATAACGCGGATGCGCGGAACCGTCTTCGAGGTTCAGCGGCTCGGCACGCTCGGCCACCACACTGATCAGACCCTCACCAAACGCGAGCCGCACCCGACCGACCGCCTCCGGATTGAAGCCATCGGTGGCCATCAGGATATGCTGCTGCAATTGGAAATCGCTGAGATAGACCGATGCGACGTCTACTTGTATGGCC
>JACRMO010000232.1 GCA_016214925.1 Gammaproteobacteria bacterium | reverse complement strand
CGCTTGGCACTGGATGTGCAACGCGTCAGCGAGGTGGTGGATCTGCCCAGCGATACGCAACTGCGCCGTTGGGCGCGCGCGGCGCTGGCGGATATCGGCGGCAGCCATGAACTCACCGTGCGTATCGTCGATGCGGCCGAAAGCGCGGCCCTGAACACGGAATATCGCCACAAGCACGGCCCGACCAATGTGCTGTCGTTTCCCTTTGAGGCGCCGCCCGGCATGAGCACGCGGCTGCTCGGCGATCTGGTGCTGTGCGCCGATGTGGTGCGGCGCGAGGCGCGCGAACAAGGCAAAGCGCCGCAGGCACACTGGGCGCATATGATCGTCCATGGCGTGCTGCATCTGCGCGGCTTCGATCATTTGACCGCCACCGAGGCGCAGGCAATGGAAGCGCTTGAAATCGAAATATTGGCCCGGTTAGGCTATCCGAATCCCTATGAACTACACGAAGACCTATGAACGACGACCGACCTAGTAGCGATAACACGTCCCATAAAACCTGGTTCGACCGCCTGAGCCAGGCGCTGTTGCGCGAGCCCAAGGATAGAGAGCAGCTGGTGGATCTGCTGCGCGACGCGCAGCGCCGCAATCTGCTCGACGCCGATGCGCTCGGCATGATCGAAAGCGTGTTGCAGGTCGGCGAGATGCAGGTGCGCGACATCATGATACCGCGCGCGCAAATGGTTCTGGTCAGTCGCGAGGCGACGCCCGACGAAATACTGCCCATCATCATCGACTCTGGCCATTCGCGGTTTCCGGTCGTCAGCGACAACCGCGACGAAGTGGTCGGCATCCTGCTGGCGAAGGACCTGCTGCGTTACCGTTTCGACGGCGGCGCACTGTTCGATATCAAAGACGTGATGCGCCCGGCGGTGTTCATTCCGGAAAGCAAGCGCCTCAATGTATTGCTCAAGGAATTCCGCGCCAGCCGCAATCATCTGGCCATCGTGGTCGACGAATACGGCGGCGTGGCGGGCATGGTGACCATCGAGGACGTGCTGGAACAGATCGTCGGCGAGATCGAAGACGAGCACGACATCGACGAAGACACCTTCATCCGCAAGCGCAACGACACCAGTTATATCCTCAAGGCGCTGACACCGATCGAAGACTTCAACGAGTATTTCGGCGCGCACTTCAGCGACGAGGAATTCGACACCATCGGCGGGCGGGTCATCCAAGCCTTTGGACATGTGCCCAAGCGCGGCGAGAGCGTCAACATCGATAGCTTCGAATTCAAAGTGCTGCGCGCCGACAACCGGCGTGTGCATATTCTTGCGCTACAAGTGTTGCCGCCGGCCGCGGCATCGACCGCCGCGGCGGGCTAGCGATTTCCTGCACATGCCTGTCTCTGATCAGCGATCTCTGACCGCGTCCCGCTGGGCGTTACTTGGTGCATTCCTGCTGGGTGCGGTCGTGCCGTTTGCCTTTGCCCCGTTCGAGGTGTTCCCGTTGGCTGTGCTCGCGCCGGTGCTGTGGTTGCTCCTGCTGCGTGGCACCACACCTGGTCGTGCCACACGGCTCGGCTTCGTCTTCGGTTTGGGCATGTTTGGCGTGGGCGTCAGCTGGGTGTACATCAGCATCCATTATTTCGGCCATTCGCCGCTGCCGGCGGCAATCGGCGTCATGCTGTTGCTGGTTGCGTATATGAGTCTGTTCCCCGCGGCGCTGGCGTATGTCGGTGCGCGCAGTCGTGCGCGCGGGGCTGTCTTGCCGGTGCTGTTGTTACCGGCCGGCTGGGCGCTCGCGGAATGGTTGCGCAGTTGGCTGTTCACGGGCTTCGCTTGGCTCAACATTGGTTATACCCAGATCGACAGTCCGCTGGCCGGGTATGCGCCACTGCTGGGCGTGTACGGTGTGGGTTGGCTCACCTTGCTGAGCGCCGGGTTGCTCGTGTGGGCGTTGACGGCGACGGGTCGCGCGCGCTGGTTGAGTCCATTGCTATTGATAGTGCTCTGGGCCGGCGGTGCGCAACTCAAACATAAAGATTGGACGCAAGTCGCTGGCGCACCGCTGCGCGTTAGTCTCATCCAAGGTAACGTACCGCAGGATGAAAAATGGGACCCTGACCAGCAAGTAGCTACGCTGGAAAAATATCTCACACTCACACGCGGCGAATGGTCGCGGCAGACGCAGCACCGTCTCGATCTGGTGATTTGGCCCGAGACGGCGATCCCGGCGTTCCAGCATCAGGTGGCGGATAATTTTCTGGCGCCGCTGACCGAAGAGGCACGTCGCGTCGGCACCGATCTGCTGACCGGCATCCCCGTGCTCGACCGCGAGCGCTGGGAATACTACAACGCCGTCATCAGCATCGGTCAGGAAGAGGGCGCTTATTACAAACATCACTTGGTACCGTTCGGCGAATACCTGCCGCTGCGCAAAATCCTGGGCACGTTGTTGCAGGTGATGCCGCTGCCAGTGGCGGATTTCAACGCGGGTAAATTGGGGCAGCCATTGGTTCGCGCGGCGGGTTATCCGGTCGGCGTGTCCATCTGTTATGAAATCATTTTTGGCGAAGAGATCATCACCCAGTTGCCGCAGGCGGCGTATCTGGTGAACGTCAGCAATGATGCCTGGTTCGGCGATTCGCTCGCACCGCACCAGCATCTGGAAATGGCGCGCATGCGCGCGTTGGAAACCGGGCGCTATCTGCTGCGCGCGACCAATACCGGCATAACGGCGATCATCGGGCCGGATGGGGTTGTCCGCGAACGCGGCCCACAGTTCGAGACTGCCGTGGTGCGCGGGACGATCGAGCCGCGCAGCGGTAGCACGCCGTATGTGCGCTGGGGCAACTGGCCGGTGGTGATCGCCGCCACCTTGGCCGTGGCCGTCGCAGTCTTCCGGCGTACGCGCAGCCGCTGATTCCATGCTCAGCTACCGCCACATCTACCACGCCGGCAACTTCGCCGATGTCTTCAAACATGTCGTTCTGGTGCAGCTGCTGCGCGCGCTGGCGCGCAAGGACGCGCCGTTCTGCGTGCTGGATACGCATGCGGGTATCGGGCGTTACGATCTGGGCGCGGACGAGGCGCAAAAGAACCGCGAGTTCACCAACGGTGTGTCGCGGCTGTTGGGCTGCGCGGACATGCCTGAGGCGGTCAACGATTACCTTGCACTGGTGCGCGCCGAGAATGCCGACGCCGACACGCTCACATACTATCCCGGTTCGCCGTGTCTGATCCGCGCGCTGCTGCGCCCGCAAGACCGGTTGGTACTGTCCGAACTGCACAAGGCCGATCACGCGCAATTGAAGCAACTGTTTGCCGGCGACACGCAAGTCGCCGTGCATTTGCAGGATGCCTATCAAGGCTTGAAGGCGTTCCTGCCACCCAAAGAAAAGCGCGGCCTGGTGCTGATCGATCCGCCCTACGAACGCAAGGATGAATACGAACGCGTGGTCGTGGGTTTGCAGATGGCCCATGCGCGCTGGCCGACGGGCGTCTATGCGATCTGGTATCCGATCATGTCGCGCTCATTGGCGCAGCGTTTCCACACGCTGGTGGAAGCGACCGGCATCCGCAAGATCCTGCGCGCCGAGTTGTGCGTGGAAGATGATACCGATCG
>JACRMO010000231.1 GCA_016214925.1 Gammaproteobacteria bacterium | reverse complement strand
CCGCCGCCGGCGTGCGCGTCGGCGATATCATTCTCAAGTTCAACGACCGCACCGTCGAATCCTCCGCCGATGTGCGCAATCGCGTCGGTCTGCTGCGTGTCGGTGAAGCGGTCACTTTGGATATCCTGCGTGGAGGCCAGCCCCAGCACATCCGTGCCGTCATCCAGGAACCTAAACTCACCGCTTTAGATGGCGCGAAATTGCACCCGCAGCTGGCGGGTGCTCGGTTCAGCGATATCCAAGAAGGCATGCCCGAATATGGCCATACCGAAGGTGTGCTGATCAGCGCAATCGAACCCCGCTCTCCCGTCAGCCAGACCGGCCTGCAGCCCGGCGACCTCCTGGTGTCAATCAACCGGACGCCCATCAAGAACACCCGCGAGCTGGCCCAAGCCGCCCAGGCACAGAATGAAGCGGGCCTGCTGCTCAATATCCAGCGCGGAAGCGCCTCGCTGTTCCTGCTAATTCGCTGATTTCCTGGAGAACTGCAACCAATCATTAGGGAAATCTATTTATGCCCTAATGCTTGACCAAATTACTCGGGTTAACTATATTAGCAACATCTTATTAACAGACTCATTGCTCCAGGAGGCACAACCATGAGTGGATTGATCCCCAATTTCCCGCACGACGGCATCGTCACCATCAACCGCGTCATTCTGAAGCCGGAATACAGCCTGGACGACCTCCAGGAACGCGTCGCCATGCTGTGCGAAAACGTCAAAACCTATCACTCCGAAACCGGCTTCGTCGGCGGCTTCGTCTGCGTCAACAGCGGCGCGGTTTCCAACGAAGGTTCGACAGTCGGCCAAGCCGTCGGCAGCCCGCTGGCCGGCAAAGAGGCACTGATCATCACCTTCTGGAACAGCTTCAAGGAACACGAGGAATCGCATAAGAGCGACACCTTCCAACCGCTGTTCAAGGACGTGCTGGCACTGTGCGAAAACGGCAACGAAGAGATCGCCTACGAAATGCTCTGGTCGGGCAAGGCCTATGACGAGGCGACCGCCAAGGCGGCACGTGAAGCGAAGGAGAAGTATCAGGCAGCGTGACCGCCGACAGAACTATGCACACCAAAAGCCGCAAAGAACGCAAAGAATGCTTTCTGGAAAAAGAATCTTTGCACCCTTTGCGTGCTTTGGTGTGATTCACACACTCATGCAGCCTGCCAATTGACGGCGATCACCGGATCGAGATCTGGACGGTAATTGGCTGGCAAATCCAACTCACCACCGGCGGGCGGAGCGAAGGCGGCCATAGCCTGGACCAGTTGATCGACTTGGTCGTTCAACAGCCGATAGCCGTCACCCGCATAAACCTCATCGACCTGATAAGCCGCGCCCCGATACCAGTCCTGTAGCGTCATCCGGTCTTCCGTGCCGATCACGCCAATCTGCAAATCATGCCCGGAACGACTGAACCAGAGTTGATCGTGTGCGATGTCCCCGCCCAACCGCACCACATCTACTGTCGCACCGTAGACCGCCGGATCAGCGTCCATCGCGTCATAGTCAACGACAGTATCGACATCATCGCCACGACCGAATCGATAGGTATCGTTGCCCTGACCGCCGGTAAGACTGTCATTGCCAGCACCGCCGCCAAGCGTGTCATTCCCCATTCTTCCGAGCAGAGCGTCATCCCCGGCATCGCCCATAAGAACATTGGCGCCCGTATTGCCAAATAACGTGTTCGCCGAGGTATTGCCCGTCCCGTCGATTGAGTCATCGCCCGTTAGCCGCAACCACTCGACCTCTGCCGTCAGCGCATAGTTGACCGCACTGTTGACCGTATCCTCTCCATGGCCAGACAACTCCGTCACCACGTCGGCCATATCGTCGACGTAATAGGTATCGTTGCCTTCGCCGCCCAGCATCGTATCCGCGCCGGAACCGCCATTGAGCACGTCATCGCCGGAGAAACCGCCGAGATAATCGTTACCCGAACCACCGTTCAAGGTGTCGTTATTGTCCGCGCCAGCACCCCCTTCGAAAGTGTCCGCACCATTCAGACCATGGAGTTCATCATCGCCATCGCCGCTGATGACATAACCCGATGCCACGATGAGGTCGGCCTGCGCGGTTCCGGATATCTCGCCATTGGCGGAGCCACTCGCCGTCACCGCGACCGAGCCGCTGGACGACACCACAACGGTGTTCCATTGTCCCAGGTCAGCATCGAAGTACGTACTCCAGCGCGGCGCGAGCAACGTGGCTGCTGATATCTGACCTGCATCTTCAAACACAAAATTCTCGATAACCGGCGCCGCCCCCCACCCACCAATGACAACGGCATCCTCAGAACCATTCTGATTCGAGAGATACACTTGCCCGCCAGCCAACAGGGGACGGATATCGCCAAAGGCAATACCAGGGCCATATACGATACTGTCCGTGCCGGAGACATCGCCGATGAGGTCGAACCCATCGCCTCCGTTCAGGATATAGGTGTCGTCACCGGCGCCGCCGTCAAGGGTGTCGCTACCCGCATCGCCATCAAGAATGTCGTTACCCTCCTGTCCGGTTAGGACATCGTCTCCTGCCGTTCCGATTAGCGTCAGATCGCCAACAGCGAGATATGGATCAAGAGATGGCATTGCTGGCGCCAGCGCCACCATCTGTTCCATAGACAGTACCGTGCCATCGGCAAAACGGAATTGCTCTATACCAAGCCCCAAAGACTCATCGCTGCGGTCATAGGTAAAGCTCCCGATGACACCGAGCGGCACATCATCCTCGTAGGGTGGTGGCGAGACATAGGTATGCGGAATGACGATCCTCACCCCTTCGCCTTCGGCCCAGGAGATATCGAGCGTTCTGAATTGCATGCCCTGCTCGTCCATCCAGGGCTGGGATTCCGGCGGTACAGGACTGTTCAGTACCACTTCGCCCCAGGTCAACGTGAGCTGATCCAGGTTGATACCTTCCGCGAACTCCACGGTATCCGTTTCGATGACCTCACTCTGCGCAAGCTGCGCCATGGCATCGAAATCATTCGGCGACAGCGGCGGCAAGGGCGGAATGGTTTCACCGCGCAACAGCCGATCCACATAATCGGGAATGCCAAGCGACTGGTAATACCAATCCGCATAACGCGATGCGCCGGTTTCATAGTTGATTCTTACGAACGTTCCCGAGTCGGCGACAATATCGTATCCGCCCTCTCCCTGTCGGACGACATACACATCCTCGCCCATTCTTCCGTCGATGGAGTCATCGCCGGCACCGCCGATCAACAGGTCATTCGCGGCACCGCCGGCTATCTGATCCGCGCCAGCGTTCCCAAAGAGCAGTGCGCCGTGGTTACGGCTGTCGAACTGACCCGTGTAGCCGTATGGATTCGGAGTAAATTCGTTTGCATAACTGTATTCCCAGCGCACAGCATTCGCGACAATCGAGTCATCGCCACTGCCGCCATCTACAACCGCATGCCCCTCGACGGTGATGGCATTGTTGCCCGCGCCACCCGTGACACGCTCCAGTGTCAACGTGTCATCCCGATGGGAAATATCATGCGTTACTATTGTTGGAATACCGGTTCCAGCGCCATTGTCGAACACCCAGACACCGATCGGTTGTTGGGTTCCGATCTCACCCGTATAGCCGTCCAGCTGTACATCCTGCCCGCCATCTTGATCGACGGTAGGACCATATACCGTGACCACTCCAGCCCCAGACGGAATTTCGTAACTCGCATTCGTAGCGAACGAGTGATAGCTACGCGTGCCGGCGCCATAGCCAGACATACCACCCGTGCTACCCAGCATCGATGTCATCGTCGCAACGCGGATCGACGTTTGACTGTATGAATAATCATTTGTATACGCCTGCGTATCTTGAACATAGGCGTCACTATTTGTGGATACATCCTCAACAACGATATTCGCACTTTCATGGACTGTGGCTGAATAGTTGTCAGAAACGTAAGAATTAACCTTTCTCAGCACACCATCCGCCGCCATCGTGTAGCCTGTAGACTCACCCGGTTGCATGAGCGTTTCGATAAAGTTGGAACGAACAGTGTTAACAAAACCAGAAGCCACATCCTCGAAATCCAAAGGTGTCGCAGTCGAAGGCGGTTGCGTCACAAAATCTTCAAGTGCGTGCGCAGTACCCGATTCATCCTGTATCTGCCAATTCAGTGGCGATGCGCCATACCCCTGAATCCGTACGCCCCCTGTGCTGCCCGCAAAGCGGACCATTAAGTCATTCTGGTCACGCCAAATATCGAGATCACTCAACTGCACTCCATAGCCCAACTCAAGCGTGCTCAGTGCGGCGCCGTCCTCGATGACCAGATCGGATCCCATGCCCCATTGCAGGACATACCGGTCTTCGCCCGCGCCGCCCAATAAGGTGTCATTGCCGACGCCACCGTCCAGCGTGTCGTTATCGGCACCGCCATCCAAGGTATCGGCACCCTGCCCGCCCATCAAGGTGTCGGCGCCCGCAGCACCATATATCTGGTCATCACCAAGCCCCGCATCGACACGGTCTGCCATGGCACTGCCATGAATCACATCGTTATATGGCGTGCCATCGATCAGGAGGGGTACAGGCTCTTGGCCCATAAGCGCCTCATGCGTGACGCTCGACCCATCATTGAATCGATAGCTCTGGATTGCGCCCGACGGACCATTCTTGATGATGATTGCGTCGCCACTGGCGCCGTAGTTAACGCGCAGGTAATAGGCGCCATCGTCGCCTTGATATTGGACTAAATCTAGGCTGTCCTGCGTGATGCCTGCGCCAAATTCGACGGCATTGATGCCTTCCACATCGATAATGATGTCCGTCCCGCTGCCGAGCGTGGCGACAAACACATCGTCACCGGCACCCCCGTACAGAGTGTCGTTCTGTACACCGCCATTGAGACGGTCATTACCGTTTTCACCAAAGAGTTGATCGACCCCAACACCGCCATTGAGCACATCATCGCCGGCACGGCCAAACAGGAGATCGTCACCACCCAGGCCTTCAAGGGTGTTGGTGAATTCACTACCGAAAAGCCGATTGGCTCTGGCATCGCCTGTCGCATTAGCCATAACTGAGGAGAGTATGGCAATATTCTCAATGTTATTGGGCAGTACGTAGTCGAACGACACCAGAACCGTATCCACCCCCTCGGCGTCGTTCTCGGCGATCACATCCGAGGCATCATCGACAACGTAGATATCATCCCCCTCACCGCCATACAGAACATCTGCTCCAGCACCACCGTCCAGATAGTCATCACCCGCGCCGCCAATGAGGATGTCGTTGCCAACCATACCCGGGAAACGCTCATCTTGATCACCAAAAAGCGAGTCTGCGCCGGCGCCACCATCGAGGTAATCATCGCCCGGACCACCGATGAGTTCGTCGTCACCGCCCTCGCCATACAGTGTGTCATTACCCGACACACTGATGCTGTCCAACATATCATCACCTTTCAGCCGATCTCCGTCCGCGCCACCAAACAACACGTCGTTACCCGGCCCGCCGTAAAGATGATCAACACCCGCTTCGCCGAGCAGCGTGTCGTCGCCAGTGATGGTCACATCTTCGCCATCATCACCCCACAGCCAGTCATCGCCCACCCCACCCATGAGCAGGTCCTTGCCCGCACCGCCTGTAAGCGAATCGACGTCATCATCTCCGCTCAGGATATCGTCACCACCTTCACCGTATATGACATCGATCCCTTGGCCGCCATAGAGGATATCGTTGCCATCAGGTTCAGTGTTAGTGCCTTCGAATACACTGAACAAGTTGGCGTTGAACGTGGCATGATTACCATCATTGCTGATACTGTAATCTATGCTGAAATCCCAGACACGCCAATCAATATCAACGTCAGGAGAATAGGGGCTATAGTACGAATCGCCGTATAGCAGATCATTTCCTGACCCGCC
>JACRMO010000213.1 GCA_016214925.1 Gammaproteobacteria bacterium | reverse complement strand
GTGACATTGATCTCGGTCAGGTAATCGCCGATCACATCGAGGCCGACGAAATACAAACCGCGCTCGCGCAGTGCCGGACCGACCTGTTCGCAGATCCAGCGATCGCGCGCCGAGAGTTCCACGCCCTCGCCGCGGCCGCCGGCGGCGAGATTGCCGCGCGATTCGACTTTGGCCGGGATACGCGCCAGTGCGTAGGGCACCGTCTCACCGTCGATCATCAGGATACGTTTATCGCCGGCGCTGATCTCCGGAATGAAGCGTTGTGCCATGGCGAAACGTGACCCGTATTCAGTGAGCGTTTCCAGGATCACGCCGGTGTTGGGATCGTCGGCGCGCACACGGAAGATCGATGCGCCGCCCATGCCGTGCAGCGGCTTCATGACGATGTCGCCGTGTTCGGTGAGGAATTCACGCAACTGTGTATTGCTGCGCGTCACCAGCGTCGGCGCGCAGCAGTCCGGGAACCAGGCGGTGTAGAGTTTTTCGTTGCAGTCGCGCAGGCTGGCGGGCTTGTTGACCACCAGCACACCTTCGGCCTCGGCGCGGTCGAGCAGGTGTGTGGTGTAGATGTATTCCATGTCGAACGGCGGGTCCTTGCGCATAAGCAGGATATCGATCCGTTCGAGTGCCTCGGTGTGCGGCGCGTCGAGTTCGAACCAATTTTTGCGATCATCCTGCACGCGCAATTTACGCAGATGCGCGTACACGCGCCCGTCTCGCAGGAACAGGTCGGACTGTTCCATGTATAGCAGTTCCCAGCCGCGTTGCTGCGCGGCCAGCAGCATGGCGAAGCTGCTGTCCTTCTTGGTGTTGATCGACCCGATCGGGTCCATGAGGATGCCGAGACGCAGCATGGCGGTTCCTATTGGGCGTTGTGTTCGGCGAGTTCGCGCGCGGCGGCCAGCATGGCCAGGCGCGCGATCACGCCATAGGCGTAGAAACGGTTCGGCTCGGCGTCGGGGGCACGGCTGCGGTCGGGCGTGTTGCACGGCTCGACGAAGGCCAAGGGCTCGAAATACATGCCGGGCGCGTTGAGGTTTTCGTTGATGCCGCGTTCGGTGTGCACGCGGTAGAAACCGCCGACCACGAAGTGATCGACCATGTACACCACCGGTTCGGCCACGGCCTCCTGTTGTCCCCAGGTCTCGAAGGTATAGACGCCTTCCTGGAGAATCACCTTGGTGACGCTGGTGCCGCCTTTCATCGAAGACATCTTGGTGCGTTGCTTGCGGTTGAGGCTCTGCACCTCGTCGATGCTGCTCACCGAGATGATGCCCATGCCGTAGGTGCCGGCGTCGGCCTTGATGACCACGAAGGGCGGTTTGTCGATGGCGTATTCGTCGTATTTCTTCTGCACGCTTTCGAGCAGCGCCTCGACATTGCGCAGCAAGCAGTTCTCGCCCTCGCGGTTTTTGAAATCCAGTTCGCCGCAATTGCGGAATTGCGGGTTGATCAGCCAGGGATCGATGTCGAGCAGTTGGGCGAACTCGGTGGCGACATTGTTGTAATGCTTGAAGTGCCCCGATTTCAGCCGGTGCGACCAGCCGAGTCCGGGTGGCGGCACCACGGTCTGCTCGATGTCGCGCAACTGCTCCGGCACGCCCGTGATCAGATCATTGTTGAGAATCACCAGGCAGGCATCGTAATCGGCCACGCCCACACGGTTGTCGCGCCGGATCAGCGGTTCCAGCTTCACATAACGGCCCGAGGGCAGGGCGATCGACTCGGCCGACTTGAGGTCGGGACGCAACGAGCCGATACGCACCTGGTAGCCGGCCTTGAGGATGATGTCGCGCAGCGTGGCTAGGCTTTCCAGGTAGAACAGGTTGCGGGTGTGATCCTCGGGGATCAGCAGGATGTGACTGGCGGTTTCGCAGAGCTGTTCGATCTTGGCCTGCATGGCCTGCACGCACAGCGGTAGGAAGGCCGGGTTCAGATTATTGAAGCCGGCGGGGAACAGATTGGTGTCGACCGGCGCGAGCTTGAGACCGGCGTTGCGCAGGTCCACCGAGGTGTACAGCGGCGCGGGAGTTATACGCCACTCGGCGCGCAGCCAGGTTTCGATCTTGTTCTGCTCGGTGAGCAGCAGTGTTTCGATCTGCTCCAAAGGGCCGGTGAGCGCGGTTGTGAGATGAGGAACGGTATGCAAGGGGTCGGCGGGCATAAAGTTTGCTGTCTGGTTGACGCTAAGAGGGAACGGGGATACCGGCAATACTAAAGTAAATCGGGTTGGTTGGTACTAATCCCAGGGCAACCGGAGGTTTACCGGTGCGGGCCGCGCGGGCGAAGGGGAGCTCTCGGGCTTAACGGGCGTAAAAAAATTGGCGCATGCAGGCACAGGGATGCGTTGCCGTGTGAGTGCTACAGTAAGAGATAACTTACCGTTATGCAAAATATTTTATCTACCGAGCTGGACATGGAACCGATGGGAGACGCCGTGGAGTCGAGCACGGATAGTCAGTTTGACGACGGCCTCGCCGGTTTAAAAGTTATGGTTATCGACGATTCCAAGACCATTCGTCGTACCGCTGAGACGCTGTTGAAGAAGGCTGGCTGCGAGGTGTTCACCGCGACCGACGGCTTCGAGGCCTTGGCCAAGATCGCCGATCATCGCCCGGACATCATTTTCGTCGACATCATGATGCCACGTCTCGACGGCTATCAGACCTGCGCCCTGATCAAGCACAACCAGGCGTTCAAGGGCACGCCGGTCATCATGCTGTCATCGAAGGACGGTTTGTTCGACCGCGCGCGCGGTCGCATCGTCGGCTCGGAGGAATATCTCACCAAGCCGTTCGCCAAAGAGGAATTGCTGGGCGCCATCAAGCGCCATGTCCACCGTGATTGAACGGTGGCGGCAGAGCAGGGAGATGCCGGTGAGCGACATCCCAATTTTCAACGACCTTGTAAATCTTCCCGGAAGCGGGGCGATAACATGGAACAGTGCGCACCGGGCGGTGCGTGCCAGATGAACGAAGGAGTCAAGTCATGACGCGTATTCTGATAGTGGACGATTCTCCGACCGAAATGCATGTGCTGAAGAGCATGCTGGAGAAAAACGGTTACCAGACCATCACCGCGACCAGCGGCGAAGAGGGTGTCGAAGTCGCCAAGGCGGAGAAGCCCGACCTAGTGCTGATGGATGTGGTCATGCCGGGTCTGAACGGCTTTCAGGCCACGCGCCAGCTGACCAAGGGTGCCGAGACCGCGACGATCCCGGTGATTATCTGCACCACCAAGGATCAGGAGACGGATCGCGTCTGGGGCATGCGCCAGGGCGCCAAGGATTACATCAGCAAGCCGGTCGCCGAGGGCGATCTGATCGGCAAGATCAAGAGCGCGCTGGGCGGCTAAGACCGCCGGTGGCCCCGTTACCGTCAGGGAGGTTTGCAGAATGACGCAAGAACACAATAACCGTCCGCTGCAGATGCTGCGCGATCTCGAAGCGCAGTGCCGCGCGCATGCCCACGAGCTGCCCCGCCAGATCGAAGTCAAAGAGGACTGGATGGGCATCGGTTTCCGCCTGGGTAAATTGCGCTTGGTGGCGCCGCTCGATCATGTAGTGGAAATCCTGACCTACCCGGGTATGGCCAAGGTGCCGGGCTCGAAGAACTGGGTGCGCGGTATCGCCAATGTGCGCGGCAACTTGTTGCCGATCATGGATCTGCAAAGTTACCTCAACGGCCAGGATGGTGTACCGAACCGCCACAGCCGGGTTCTGGTGGTCAATCACAAAGGCGTGTTTTCCGGGCTGGTCGTCGACGAGGTGTTAGGGCTGAAGCATTTCAGTCCGGAACAGCGTACCGACGATCTGCCGAGCGCGGATGCGGCGTTGGCGTCGTATCTGCAGTTTGGATTTTACGTGGGCGACGACCACTGGGGTGTGTTCAGTATGCGGCAACTGGCGGAGACGCCGCAGTTCCTGCAGGCAGCAATCTGATGATTTCAGTAAAGGGTTTTGGAGCGACTGACCGGGCGAGACTGAAGTTGACCGGCAGTTTGCGAATGGGTTTTGGGGAGTTAATTCAGGGTCAGGAGACAGCGTGATGAGTATAGTGAAAGAGGCATCCGTCAAACGCGGCACCAGCAAGAGCATTGGCTTTCTGATTGGTGGCCTGCTGGTGTCGATCGCCATTATGTTCCTGGTGTTCTGGTATATGGGACGCCTGGCGGGATTCGACAAGGAATATACCGGCTACGCCGGCGAGCAGCAGGTGCTCTCGCAGCGAATCGCCAAGTACACGTTGGAAGCGTCCAGCGGCAACAAGGAGGCCTTTGACCAAGTCACCAAATACCGTGATCGCTTCGGTCAGACCTTGAGCTATCTGCGCAGCGGCAACGTTGCCACGGGTCTGCCGCCGACCAAGGGCGAGGCCGACAAGGCATTGGCCGCTACCGAGACCAAGTGGACCAAGTTCGGTGAAACGGTCAACACCGTGCTGGGTGGCAAGGAATTGGTGGCACTGTTGAGCGAGGCGGTCGGCGCCATCAACGAACAGATGCCGGCACTGGCCAAGAACGCAACGACAAGATCGGCAAGATCGACGACAAGGACGTGCAGGGTAAACTGTTCAACTCGTCCATGCAGTTCACGGTGGTGGCCGACTACGTCGGCGAGTTGATGGATAACGCCGAGGCTTTGCAGGCGGTGCAGGCCGCGGCCCGCGAAGCATCGCGCCTGTCGGAAGAGCTGTTCGCATCCAGCCTGGCCTTGCAGAATGCCTATGCGCTCGCGCCGGAAAAGCGTTTTGTGAGAAACGAAATCGCGTACATGTTCGGCGGTGTGGCGCTGGCCTTCCTGGTGCTGTTGGGTGTGTCTCTGAAGCGTGAGGCGGATACCCGCCGCGACGCGGCCGAGTCCATCAATAAGCGGAATCAGGCGGCCATTCTGCGCTTGCTCGACGAAATGGGTAATCTGGCCGATGGTGACCTGACAACGTACGCCACGGTGACCGAAGACATCACCGGCGCGATTTCGGACTCGGTGAATTTCACCATCGACGCCTTGCGTGATGTGGTCGAGACCATCAACACCACGTCCGAGCAGGTTGCCAGCGGCGCGGGACAGGCCAAGTCCACCGCCATCAAGCTGGCCGAGGCGAGTGAGCATCAGGCCGCGGAAATCACCACGGCGAGTACCGCCATCAACGAGATGGTGGTGTCCATCAGCGAAGTGTCGCAGAACGCCAAGGAGTCCGCGGGCGTTGCGCAGCGGTCGGTGGAAATTGCCAACAAGGGCGGTAAGGCCGTGCGCCGTACCATTGAAGGCATGGACTCGATTCGCGAGCAGATCCAGGAGACGTCGAAACGTATCAAACGTCTGGGTGAATCCTCGCAGGAAATCGGCGACATCGTGGAACTGATCAACGACATCGCCGAGCAGACCAACATTCTCGCCTTGAACGCGGCCATTCAGGCGGCCATGGCCGGCGAGGCGGGTCGCGGTTTCGCGGTGGTTGCCGACGAAGTGCAGCGTCTGGCGGAACGTTCCTCGAATGCGACCAAGCAGATCGAGGCGTTGGTGAAGACCATTCAGACCGACACCAATGAAGCGGTGATCTCCATGGAGCACAGTACCGCGGGCGTGGTGAACGGCGCGCGTCTGGCCGAGGACGCCGGCGACTCTCTGGAAGAGATCGTGAAGGTGTCCGCGTACTTGGCGGAATTGATCGAGAACATCTCGTCTACCGCGGGTCAGCAGTCCAAGGCAGCAGGCGAAGTCTCCACCACCATGAACGTCATTCAGGAGATCACCACCCAGACCAATGCCGGTACCAACGAAACCGCGGCGTCGATCGGTAACTTGACCGAATTGGCGAACGATCTGCGGCGGTCGGTGGCAGGCTTCAAGCTGCCTGAGTAAGTCAGCGGAATCTCGGGCGCATAGACGCGACGGATGGGGCAACGATGTTCCTGGCGCAACAGGCAGACTGGGGTGTTATGGCGGACCGCGCACCGGATCTTGATGATGCGCGCATGCAGCAATGGGCGGATCTGGTGGAGCGGCGTACCGGGATTGTCATTCCGGCCGAACGCCGCGCCTTCCTCGGTGCCGGATTGCGCGGGCGGATGCAGCAGCTGGGTATCGTCGACCACGACAGCTATTACCGGTTGCTTGCTAAAGAACGCGGCGTCGCGGAGGAATGGTCGCAGTTGGTGGATCGTCTGACGGTTCACGAAACATCGTTCTTCCGCCATACGCCATCGCTGCAGCTGCTCACGGACGAGATCCTGCCGACGTTTGTCGCGCGTAACAACGGCAATGCGACGGGATTCCAGGTGTGGAGTCTGGGGTGTTCGACCGGCGAAGAACCGTACACCCTGGCGATGTCGATACAGCGTTATCTCGACCGGGTGGACAGTGACGCGTTGTTCGGCATTACCGCCACCGACATCAGTCGACCGACGTTGAAGTCAGCGCGCGAAGGCATCTACAGCGAACGGCGCATGGGCGGAGTCGCAGCGGATTTCCGCGCGCGTTTCTGCGTGGATAAAGGTGACGGCCGCTGGCAGATTACGGAGTCGCTGCGGCGGCGCATCTGCTTCGCGCAGTTGAACATCCTGGAGGCCCGAGGCTTTCCGCTGAGCAATCTGGACCTGATCTCCTGCCAGAACATGATGATCTATTATCCGCGTTACCAGCGCTTGCAGATTCTGGAGCTGTTGGCTCAACGTCTCGCGCCGGGTGGCGTGATGGTGCTGGGGCCGGCGGATCTGCCTTGCTGGGCGCATTCGGAATTCGAACGCATCCGTTTTGAGGGAACTTTGGCGTTTCGACGTCAAATGGCCGGTACGGCGAGCGTAAAGGGAACATAATGAACGAAGCAATCGATTACAGCACCGTCAAGTGGGTCAAGCAGGAACTGGATGCGACCCTCAAGCAGGCCCGGCAGGCGCTGGAGGCCTACGTCGAGAATCCCAGTGACGAATCGCAGCTGCGCTTCTGCGCGGTGCATTTGCATCAGGTGCATGGCACTTTGCAGATGGTGGAATTGTACGGCGCAGCCCTGCTTGCCGAGGAAATGGAGCAGGTGGTCGAGGCCTTGCTCGCCGACGGCGTCGGCCAGAAGCAGGAGGCGTATGAGCTCATCATGCGCGGTGTGCTGCAGTTGCCGGATTATCTCGAACGCTTGATCGCCGGCGGTCGCGACCTGCCACTGGTGTTGTTACCGTTGCTCAACGATCTGCGCGCCATTCGCGGGCAAAAGTTGCTGTCGGAAAATGCGTTGTTCTCTCCGGATCTGAGTCTGCCGCTGCCGGCGGCCGCGCGGCGGGAAAATCCCGGCGAAGATCTGTTGAGCGCCGTGCGCAAACAGCGGCATGGCTATCAAGTGGCGTTGCTGGGCTGGTTCCGCAATAAAGATGTCGCGACCAATCTGCAGCGTCTGGGTGAGGCGCTCGACGCGATTCAAGCAGCCTGTGCGCAGGACGCATCGCAGCGTCTGTGGTGGATTGCCGGTGGCATGGTCGCCGCCTTGCGCGAAGGCTGGCTGGACACCAGCATGGCCACCCGACTACTGCTGGGGCAAGTCGACCGCCAGATCAAACGTGTCATCGATGAGGGTGAAGAGGCCCTGCTGCCCAATCCGCCAGCGGATCTGCTGAAGAATCTGTTGTTCTATGTGGCACGCGCAAAAGACGGCGGCGAACCCGTCAGCTTGATTAAACAGACCTACAATCTCGGTGCCCTGTTGCCGGACAGCGAAGAACTGGAGCGCGCGCAACATAGTCTGACCGGCCACAATTCCGAACTGATGCACACGGTTTCCCTGGCCATCAAGGAAGACCTGGTGCGGGTGAAAGATGCGCTGGATCTGTTCCTGCGCGGCGGTCGCAAGTCGGTGGCCGAACTGCAGCCGGCCACCGAAACCTTGAGTCGCATCGCCGATACCCTGGGTATGTTGGGTCTCGGTGCCTTGCGCAAAGTGGCGCAGGAACAGGCGCAGGCCACAGCGGATATGGTCGCCGGACGGCGTGAATCGGAAGAGGCAGGTCTGATGGATGTCGCCAGCGCCCTGCTGTACGTCGAATCCGCGCTGGAAGGTCTGGTGCAGGGTGGCGCGCCGGAAGCGGAGGCCGCCGCTGTCGAACAGACCGGCACGCTGGCGTTGCCGGAATCGGAATTCAATCAGGTGCGCGGTGTGGTCGCCGACGAAGCGATCCGCGACATCATTCAGACCAAGGATGCGATCCTGGCCTTCATGGAGGACACCGCGGATTTCTCGGTGCTGGAGAAGGTTCCGCAGTTGTTCCACCAGATCAAGGGTGGTTTATTGCTGCTCAACGAACAACGTGCGGCCGATCTCATCGATGCCGTGCGCGGTTATATCGCCGAACGCATGCTGGCCGAGCGGCAGTTGCCGGTGGCGTCCGCGCTGGACGATCTCGCCGACGTCATCTCCAGTATCGAATATTATCTGGAAAGTCTGCGCGAAGGTCGCCTGTTCGGGCACACCGTCCTAGAGGTTGCCGAGAAGAGTCTGGCGCGTCTGAATCAGGCCGAGACACACCTGTCTGCGGAACCTGACGTTCTGGCGGCTGCCGTTGAGGAACCTGCCTACGACTATCAGGCCGAGGCGCTGGCCTTGGCGGATACGGATTTCGCGGCCCTTGATCTGGCCCCCGTGTCCACAGAAGTTGTCGATCAGTTTGGCGAACCCACGCCAATCGTGGATCAAGGCGCGGATCAATACGCGGATCGAAATGCGGACGACATGATTTTCGCACTGGCTGGCGAGGATGCCTTCGACGCGGTAGCCGCCGATATCCCCGCAGCCATCCCCACCGATGCAAGCGACAACGTGCTGGCCTTCGCCGAGGGCGATGATGCGTTTGGCGTCGTCGAAACTGTGGCGGAAGACGCACATGAACTGTCTGCGGAGCTGGATGCGTTCGGTGTCGAGGAAGACACATTCGGGATGCCTACGTCGGATGCGGCCGAAAGCATGGAGCTGGCGGCGTCGGCGGATGCGTTTGCCGTTGCCGAAGATGCCTTTGCTATCCCCGAAGACATGGCGGACGTCGAGCCCGAAGTGGTCGCCGTCGCGGAACTTCAGCCCGTCGTACCTACGCTGCAGGTCGCTGCAACGCCGACCCATGCCGTACTCTCCGAGGATATCGATGAGGAGATTCTGGAAATCTTCCTTGAGGAGGCTGACGAGGAATTCGTCAATATCAGCACATGCCTGCCGCGCTGGCTGGCCGACGAGCAGGATAAGGATGCGCTGACTACGATGCGTCGTTCGTTCCATACCCTCAAGGGCAGCGGCCGCCTGGTAGGCGCCTTGCGTATGGGTGAGTTTGCCTGGGGCTTCGAGAGTCTGCTCAACCGGGTGTTGGATGGTGTATTGCCGCGCAACGAAACGGTGTGCGGTTTGCTGGAGCGCGCATTGCCGGCGATTCCAGAGCTGATTGCCCAGATCCGCGAGGGCGTGGCGACGACGCAGCCGGTGGAAGCCTTGATGAACATGGCGCATGCGCTGAGCCGTGGCGAGCCAGTGACATTGGGGTGTCTGGAGGTTGCGGCGGAGACGGCGGTGGTGAATGTTGTGCTGCCCGAGGTTACCTCATCGGATATGAATGAGGAGCAGTTTGCAGCCGATCTGGATGAGATAGATCCATTTGGCGCGGAGGCACACGCGGAAGACGAATTTGCCGGATACGAGGCCGCGAGTGAATCCGTGAGTGAATTCGGGGGCATCGACCCGGTGCTCTACGACATCTTCAGCGCCGAATCGCATGACCACCTCGCGGCTATCCGCGGCTACCTGGCCTGCTGCCGGGAACAGGGTGCCGAATGCCGCATCACCGACGATCTGTTGCGTGCCCTGCACACGCTGCACGGCAGTGCACGGATGGCCGGGGCCGATGTCATCGCCGAGATCGCCTACGAAATCGAGAAATACGCCAAGGCGCTGCGCAACGATCAATTGCCGATGAGCGATGACGGTATGGATCTCACCGATCAAGCGACGCATGTCATCGAAGCACTGCTGATCGAACTGAATGCCCAGGGCGGCGTACAGACGCCCTATATGGAACTCGTCGAGTCCATTGCGGCGCTGCCACGGGCCACCCAGAACGTCGCGCACATTCCGTCGGCGGAAGTGCCTTCCGAGCAGGACGACATCGAGCCGGCCGATGGTGCGGCCGTCGAGACCCCAAGTCAGATCGAGCCCCGGATTGAATCCGAGACTGAGATCCAGACGGTTGCCGAAGCGATGGAACAGTTCACGCCGGTCGATGCCATGATCGGCACGCTGGAATGGCCGGACATATCCGATGCGGGATCCGCCGCAATGGATGCCTTCGCCGAGACCGAACTTCCGTCTGCAGACCAACTCGACACGGCCTTCACCACCGAGGACGATGAACTGGCGGATTTTGCCATCGCGGAAGACAGCGATCCGTTTGCCGCACTCACGGAAGTGATCCCGGAAGAAATTCCAGAAGAAGCCATCGATGAAATCGCGGAAGAAGTAACGGACGCGATGGTGGCGGAGCCGATCACCGAATTATCCGCCGAGCCCGTGCATGAAGTCGCCGCGCACGGCGTGGCGCCAGCGGTAGTGGCGGAAGGCGAGTGGGTCACCTTCGATTATCAGGACGTCGACGCGGATCTTCTCGAAGTGTTTCTGGAAGAGGGCGATGAGATTCTGGGTGCCATCGACACCACTTTGCAGCACTGGATGGGTTCGTCCGAAGACAACGCCCTGATGGCGGAGTTGCAGCGCTACCTGCACACCCTCAAGGGCGGTGCGCGCATGGCGAACATCAGCGCCATCGGCGACTTGAGTCATGCCCTGGAATCGCTGTTGATCGCCGTCGTCGACGGCCAGGTCATGCCCAGTCAATCGTTGTTCGATCTATTGCTGGTGGCGCAGGATCGGCTGGTGCACATGTTGGAAGCGGTGCGTGCGCAGCGACCCATGCGTTCCGCGACCGGCATCATCGACCAGCTCGAGGCCTTGCGTGGCGGACAGCCGTTACCGGAATCTACCGCCATGGACGCGCCGATGCACGCGTCCGGCGAGGCGGTCGCAGTGCCGCGAGCCGCGACAGCGGAAGAGGTCGACACCCTCGCGATCGGCGAGGATATGCAGAAATTTACCGGCCGGGTTCAGCAAGAGCTGGTGCGGGTACGCGCCGACCTTCTGGATAACATGGTCAACTTCGCCGGCGAGATCAGCATCTATCGGTCGCGTCTTGAACAGCAGGTCGGCAGCATGCGTTTCAATCTGTCCGAGCTTGGCCAGACGGTGGTGCGTCTGCGCGATCAGCTGCGTCAGGTCGAAATCGAGACCGAGGCGCAGGTACTGTTCCGCTACGAGCGCGAGGGTGCCGGCGGCGACGAGCATTTCGATCCGCTGGAAATGGATCGCTACTCGCACTTGCAACAATTGTCGCGCTCGATGCTGCAAAATATTGGCGACTTGGTCAGTATTCAGGGCCTGCTGGACAACGTCACGCGCGAATCGGAAACCCTGTTGTTGCAACAGTCGCGTGTGAATACCGAACTTCAGGAAGGTCTGATGCGCACGCGCATGGTGCCATTCTCCGGTCTGGCGCCGCGTATGCGCCGTATTGTGCGCCAGGCCTGCCAGGAACTGGGAAAGCGCGCGGAGTTGAGTCTGGAAGGTGCCGAGGGCGAGATGGATCGAACCGTCATCGACCGCATCATCGCGCCGCTCGAACACATGTTGCGTAACGCCATTGCGCACGGCATCGAGATGCCGGAACAACGCCGCGCCGCCGGCAAGCGCGAGTCGGGCGGCCTCAAGGTCAGTCTGCTACGCGACGGTTCCGAAGTGGTCATCAAGATGGCCGACGACGGTGCCGGCATTAATATCGCAGCGATCCGCCGCAAGGCCAAGGAACGCGGCATGATCGTCGATGACGCCGAGATCAGCGACAACGATGTCATGCAGTTCATTCTGGAAACCGGCTTCAGCACCGCCGAGCAGGTGTCGCAGATCGCCGGCCGCGGTGTCGGCATGGATGTGGTGAACAGCGAAGTGAAACAATTGGGCGGTTCGCTGCACATCGACTCCAATTATGGTCAGGGCACGACCTTCACCATCCGTCTGCCGTTCACCCTGGCGATCAGTCAGGCCTTGCTGGTGCAGGTGCACGAGGAAATCTATGCCATCCCCTTGAGTGGTATCGAAGGTATCGTGCGCATGAATCAGGACGATCTGTCCCGCTATGTCAATGATGCCAGCGCCCGTTTTGAATACGCCGGTCATACTTATCCGGTGCATAACCTGGGTTCGCTGCTAGGGCAGGGTACGCCGGTGTTGGGGCAGGGTTCACCGAAGCGCCTGCCGGTCCTGCTGGTGCGTTCCGGCGACCATCGCATGGCCTTGCAAGTCGAGTCACTGCTCGGCAGTCGCGAGACGGTCATCAAGTCGGTCGGCCCGCAGATCAGTACCGTACGCGGTATTTCCGGGGCGACCATTCTGGGCGATGGCCGGGTGGTGTTGATTCTCGATCTGGGTGGTCTGCTGCGTACCGGCGGTGTCTCCCTGTATGGCGAACGCACCGCCCCGGTGGCCGAGGCACGCAAGGCGCGCATGCTGACGGTCATGGTGGTCGACGATTGCATCACCGTGCGCAAAGTCACGACCCGCCTGTTGGAACGCAACGGCATGCAGGTGATTACCGCGAAGGACGGTGTCGACGCGGTGGCCAAACTGCAAGAACACATTCCGGATGTCATGCTGCTGGATATCGAAATGCCGCGCATGGACGGTTTCGAACTGGCCACGCATGTGCGCAACGAAGCACGTCTGCGGGGTATCCCGATAATCATGATTACCTCCCGTACCGGCGATAAACACCGCAAGCGCGCGATGGAGATCGGTGTGGACCGCTACTTGGGCAAGCCGTTCCAGGAAAGCGAACTGCTGGGCAACATCCGTGAGCTGACAGAGGAGCAGAGCGTCAATGGCTGATGCGATGCCGCGTGCATTGCGGGTTGCATTGATTGCGGACCAGGCCGCGCAGGGAAAGAACCTCAAGGACCTACTGGAGGCGGGCGGGCTGGATGTGATACTGGATCAGGCGATTGGCGAATACGATCCGCAGGCCGTCGGCACGGATACGGTGGATGTCCTGTTGGTTAATCTGGACGAGGACACCAGCCATGAGATGGAGCGCTTGGAGGCATTGATCGAATTTTCCTCGGTGCCCATCCTGTTCAATGAGGGTGGCGTGCCCGGAGGCGGCGGCTGGGGAAGAAAACTGATCGCCAAATTGTCGAGCCTGGCGCAGGCCAACGCCGCGCAAACAAAAGAACACGTCGCGCAACCGGTTGAGGTTGCGGCGAGCGAAACGGCAAACACGGCACGCTCCACCACGCCACGGCCGGCGCTGCGGGTGATTACGCCAGGCAGCGATCCCACGGCGCCGGCGCAGACGGTCTGGGTGTTGGGGGCGTCGCTCGGCGGGCCGCAGGCGCTCAAGCAGTTTCTGAGCAAGCTTCCCGAGAATTTGCCCATCGGTTTCGTGATTGCGCAGCATATCGGCAAACCGTTCGTGCCCTTGCTGGCGGAACAATTGGGACGGGTGACTGGGCTGCGGGTGATGCCCGCCGAAGAAGGACGAACCGTGCGCGCCCGTGAAGTGATTTTAGTGCCTATCGATCGGCGGTTTGCACTGACCGCCGTGGGTGTCGTCGAATTGCGCGATGAACCGACCCGCGGCCCCTACAAGCCCTGCATTGATGAGGTGATGGAAGAAGTGGCGCGTTGTTACGGACGCAACGCCAACGCCATTGTCTTCAGCGGCATGGGTGAGGACGGTGCGCTGGGTGCTGCCGCGATCAGCGCGGCCGGCGGCCAAGTCTGGGCGCAGGACGCGACCAGTTGCGTGATCAGCAGTATGCCCGATGCCACGCGTCGGCGCGGGGTGGTGGAGTTCAGCGGTACACCGGAAGAACTGGCCTTGCGTATGGAAACCCAGTTCGGTGTCCAGGCCGGCGCGAGTTGAGGCGCGCCAGCGTTTATTTAGGAGAGCACTCATGCAATCGACGGTACAGGATTCTATTCGCACACTGATTGTCCCCTTGCAGGGCCGCAACCTGTTGTTGCCGAATGTGGCGGTCGCGGAAGTCGTGCCTTATCTGCGTCCGCGCGCCATCGACGCCGCACCGGACTGGTTGCTGGGCGCGATCAGCTGGCGCGGTTTGAATATTCCGTTGATTTCCTACGACCGTCTGCAGGGTACGCACAACGAGGGCGCGCTTGGGCAGGTACGCATCGCGGTAATCAACACCGTGCAGCCCAACGGCGGATTACAATACTACGCGCTGGTCACGGCGGGCATTCCGCAGCTCAAGCGGGTCAATACGGAGAGTATTCAGGAATTGTCCGCCGATGCTGGCGATGGACTGCTATCGCAGGTGCAAATCGGCGACATCGAAGCAGTGATTCCTGATTTGAATGCGCTGGAGTCGGTGGTGGCGGAGTGCTGGCTGCAGGTGGCCTGACGTCAGGCTAGCGCAAGTCCCCCCAGATTCCCTGCAAGGCCGCGAGCGCGACCAGCGCCGCGGTTTCCGTGCGCAACACCCGCGGACCCAGGCGCAGGCGCAAAAAATCACGCGCAATTGCCAGTCCGCGTTCGGCCGGACTTAATCCGCCTTCCGGCCCGACCAACAGGCTCACCGATGTCACCGGCCCTGATAGGCCGCCGACATTCACATCACCTTCGGGATCGAGAAACAGCGCATGCGCCGTGCGCGTGCGGCTGGCCAGCCAGTGATCCAGTCGCTGCACCGGCAGCAGTTCCGGAATTTTATGGCGACCGGATTGCTCGCAGGCATGCAGGATGATGCCGGTCCAATGCTGGAGTCGTTTTTCCTCGCGCTCGCCGCTGAGTTTGACCTGACTGCGTTCCGTGGTCAGCGGCACGATGCGCTGCACGCCGAGTTCGACGGCTTTCTGGATGGTGTAATCCATGCGCTCGCCGCGCGAGATGCCTTGCGCGAGTTCGAGGGTCAGTGGCGATTCGGTATGGTGTGCGTGTTGGCTGAGAATATGGCAGGTGGCCGTGTCCTTGCGCACGTCGATCAATTGCGCGCGGTATTCGTCAGCGCTGGCGCCGTTGAACAGGGTCAGTTCGTCGCCGACGCGCAGACGCAGTACCCGCACCACATGTCCGACCGCGCGCGCATCCAGCGCGACCTCGCTGCCGGTTTGCAGCGGGGTGGGTAGATAGATGCGGGGTGTGGACATGCATCAAAGTCCTTCGCGCGTCGACTGCCCGCGCGCGGTGAAAGGTGTTCAGCCGCCAAGTCCCAGGTTTTTCCACAACGCGACCGTCGGGCCGGCGGTGTTCATGGTGTAGAAGTGCAGCCCGGGCGCGCCCTGGTCGAGCAGTATTCTGCACATCTCGGTAACGACATCCTCGCCGAAGGCGCGGATGGAATCCTTGTCGTCGCCGAAACCTTCCAATCGTTTGCGCACCCAGCGCGGGATCTCCGCGCCGCAGGCGTCCGAGAAGCGCGCCAGCTGCGTGTAGTTGGTGATCGGCAT
>JACRMO010000048.1 GCA_016214925.1 Gammaproteobacteria bacterium | reverse complement strand
TGTCCGTCGATCGGCTGGATAACTTCGAATGGCCATCGCGCGGCGTGCGCGGTTTTGTGGAATATGCCACCGCCCGCGAGGATCTCGCGGGGGATACCGATTTCGATCAGGCCTCGGCCAGCTACAGCCAGTTCGCGACGTTTGGCCAGAATACCCTTGGCCTGTCCGGTCAGGTGCATACCACGGTCGACGGCGTCGCACCCGTGCAGGAGCGTTACCGCTTGGGCGGGTTCCTGCGTTTGTCCGGCTACGACGAGAATTCCCTGAGTGGCCAGCAAGCGGCTACAGTGGCGGTGATGGCCTATCGCCGCTACGAACCCTTGCCAATTTTATCTTGGTACATCGGTGCTTCGCTGGAGTACGGCGGCGTTTGGGAAGACCGCGATGATATCGGCAGCAACGGCATCGCCGCCGGCAGTCTGTTCGTCGGCGCCGATACGCCCATCGGCCCGCTGTATCTGGGCTATGGGCATGCCGAACAGGGACGCGATGCCGCCTTCTTCTATCTGGGCCGGCCATTCCACTGAACGATTAGCCTGGCCTGTCATTGCGAGCGGAGCGAAGCAATCTCGTGCCAATCACAACAGAACATTACAGATTGCCGTGTCGCTGTGCCCTTCGCTATGACGGGCTGATTGGCATGTCCGCAAATCGCATCGGCCAGCTACTGCTGATACTGCTGTGTCTGGTGACTGCGCCGACTTGGGCGAAGACACCCGCCGCGGACAAACCCGTTGCGGCGCAAACTCCGGTAGATGCTCTCCGCACTGTCGAGGCAGATCTTTCCGCGGCGCGCGAGAAACTGACGGCCGGGCCATCGCAACCGTGGGAACGCATGCTGGCAGAGGGCATTGCGACCCAGGCCGAACGGGATGAATGGACGCTGCTGCTGAACCTGCGCATCGCCAGCCTGGAAAAACATCTCGATGCGTTACGCAGTCTGGGTTTCGAAACGCACTCCCGCAAGGAAACACAAGCACAGGCGGATGCCTGGACGGGCTTCACCCAGCCAGCGCCGTACTCGATCGACTTCATCGACGACCTCTGGGGCGATTTGATCGCGCGCCAGCAGGACATCGACGCGCTGCAGATCGCGCGCACTCTCGTGTCCACCCAGCTCGATGATCTGAAGCGTAATCTTGAAAAACTGCAAGCAGCCGGTCGGCTGGCCGCCGAGCAGGCGCAACAGGCCGGGCGTCGTGCCGCCGCGGAACAGGCGCGCCTGATCTGGTTGAGCGAACTGGCCGGCGAACGCACACAGACCACCCTGTCCACGCTCGCACAGTACGACGCCATCCTGCGGTACAACGCCGAGACCCTGGCGCATCAGCAACTGAAAGTGGATTTTCTGCGGCGTCGGATCGACGTGGCCACCGGTCGTACAGGAGCAGAAGACGCAAGGGGAAGTTCGGACTGCGCGTGCGGACCTGCAACAACGGCAGGCCAGTGCCGTGGCGGGCAACGCCGCCGACCAGGGCCGCATCGATCATGCGCAGGCCATGCTGGAAGTACGCAAGGCACAGGCCGAAACCGCCATGCTGCGCCTGGAGGTGTTGCGGCTGTTGCTGGATGTCGCGCGCGGTTCGGCGCGCACCTGGCAGGCCCGCTTTGAAGTGGCGCATGACCCCAGCCCGGCGCGCCTGCGGGAAATGCGCGCCCAGCTTGTCGATATCAAGCAGCGCGTGGATTTGTGGCGGCGTTATCTGGCCGACAGTCTGGATGCGGCCGTCGGCCTGACGGTTGCCGCGGAAAAACGCCTGGCCGATAGCGGCCGCGGTTCCTTGGACCGCATCATCGCCGAGGCGATGGTGGAGGCCTACCAGCAGCGCAAGACGTTCTACGAACGTATGCAGGTGGAGATCAACCAGGTCAAGTTGCTGCTGTTGCGCTGGGAGCAGGAAATACTCGCCAAGGATCACGCCGTCCCGCGCAGCGAGCGCATCAAGGATCTGTTGGGCAGGCTGGCAAGCGGGACGGTTGCGCTCTGGAACCTGGAGGTGTTCGCGGTTCAAGACAGCATCGTGGTCGACGGCCGCGAAGTCACCGGCAGCAGCAGTATCACCGTGGGCAAGATCACCACGGTGATACTGATCCTGACGCTGGGATTATGGATCGCGGCGCTGGCGTCTGCGCAGATCAGCCAGTTGTTGCGCAAGCGCTTCGACATGAACAAGACGGCCGCGACGCTGTTGGAGCGGGGGCTGTATATCCTATCCATAATCGTGCTGATCCTGCTCGCGCTGGACATCGTCAATATCCCGCTCACCGTGTTTGCCTTCCTCGGCGGCGCGCTCGCCATCGGTGTCGGTTTCGGCGCGCAGACTCTGATCAACAATTTCATCTCCGGTTTGATTCTGTTGATCGAACGCCCGATCTCGCTCGGCGATCTGGTCGAGGTCGAGGGCGTGCGTGGACGGGTGCGCAACATCGGCGCGCGCTGTTCACGCATCCGCCGTGCCGACGGTATCGACATGCTGGTGCCCAACAGCGTGTTTCTGGAAAAGAACGTGACCAACCTGACGCTGACCGACACCGAGTTGCGCGTGTCGATCAAGATCGGCGTGGCCTACGGATCACCGCTACGCGAGGTAGCGCGGTTGCTGGAAGAAGCGGCGGGTTCGCACGGCAAGGTGCTCAAAGAGCCGGCGCCGCTGATTCTGTTCGAGGACTTCGGCGACGACGCACTGCTGTTCGCCGTGGATTTCTGGGTCAACGTGACCACGCAGACCGATTTCCGCGTGGTGGCCAGCGATCTGCGCTACATGATCGAGCGCCTGTTCCGCGAGGCCGGCATCGTCATCGCCTATCCGCAGCGCGATGTGCATATTGATCAGACGCGGCCGTTGGAAATCGTCGTGAAGACGGGCGACGCGGTCACCAGGCCCGCGCCCGTGTAATGATCCGCTGTTATTGAACACTTACTGCCATGTGTAACCACGCCCTGATGTTCGATGCCACGAACGGCGGTAACGCAAGGGTAATTCATGGTCTGTCATGCCCGCGAAGGTGGGCATGACGATTCAATCGGGCTTCCCTTAGTCATGCACTGACGGGTGTGGTTCGCGGCCAGTGGCCGTTCCTACCGGGCATTCACCGCGTCGCGAATCTCCGCGATGCGCCGCACGTAGCCACCACCCGCGCGCACCGCGGCGGGCAGGGCCGCGAGTGCGGCGCGCGCGCTGGCGAGCGAGTCATAGCGGCCGTACAGCAGGCCATACCAGAATTCGCCTTTGACGCGATAGTGGCAGATGACCGTGTCGGTGAGCGCGTGTTGCGCGATGTAGGCGCGCGCATCGGCTTCGGCTTGGCTGGCCATGAGCTGCACGGTGTGGGTGTTGCTGTCCCGGTCGAGCC
>JACRMO010000047.1 GCA_016214925.1 Gammaproteobacteria bacterium | reverse complement strand
CGAGCGTACTGGCCGGGGTGATTTATCTGGCCACGCTCGATTCCGCGCACAACAACATCACCCCCGGCGATTTCGTGTCTTTCATCGCCGCCATGATGCTGCTGATGCCCTGTCTCAAACGTCTGAGTACAGTAAACGCTTCGTTGCAACGCGGCATCGCCGCGGCCGAGAGTATTTTCACCTTACTCGATGAACAGCCCGAACCGGATACCGGCACACGCACGCTGGCGCGTGCGCACGGTGCGGTGGAATTCCACGCGGTGAGTTTTCGCTATCAACCGGAACAGCCGCCGGTACTGAAAGACTTGTCGTTTACCGCGGCGCCCGGGCAGATGATCGCCCTGGTCGGTCGTTCCGGCAGCGGCAAATCGACCCTCGCCGGGCTGCTGCCGCGTTTCTACGATGTGGAGCAGGGCAGTGTGCGGCTCGATGGCATCGATATCCGCGAGTATCGGCTGACCGATCTGCGCGCGCAGATCGCTCTGGTCAGTCAAGACGTGATGCTGTTCAACGATAGCGTCGCCAACAACATCGCCTACGGCCGGCCCGATGTCAGTCGCGCCGACATCGAACGCGCCGCGCAGATCGCCCATGCGCTGGACTTCGTCCGGCAATTGCCGCAGGGCTTCGACACTGTGGTGGGCGAAAAGGGCGTGTTGCTGTCGGGCGGCCAACGCCAGCGTCTGGCGATAGCACGCGCCTTGTTGAAAGACGCGCCCATTCTCATCCTCGATGAAGCAACCTCGGCGCTGGACACCGAATCCGAACGCGCGATTCAGTCCGCCCTGGAGACGCTGATGCAAGGGCGCACCACGCTGGTCATCGCACATCGCCTCTCCACCGTCGAGAAAGCCGATCAGATCCTGGTGATGGACGACGGCCGCATCGTCGAGTCAGGTCGCCATGCGGAACTTCTGGCGCAGGAGGGCCGTTATGCGGCCCTGTATCGGTTGCAGTTCCGCGATGCGGTGGCAGGTTGATTGTCCAGCTATATTTGCACACCAAAGTACGCAAAGAAAAACTGACACAATGAAAAGAAAAAGTGCCGCTATAAGGAATATGTTCTCATCCCAAGCGGGGCCTTACTTTGTGCTCTTTGCGTGCTTTGGTGTGCAATCAGGTTCCTCCGAATAATGCGCACGCTCGATGATATCTGGTACACCCGCACACCGCTGGCCTGGCCGCTGTTGCCGCTGAGCGCGCTGTACTGTGCGGCCATCGTCACGCGTCGTCTGGCCTATCGCTGGGGCCTCAAAAAAACCCATCGACTGAACGTGCCGGTGATCGTGGTCGGCAATCTCACCGTCGGCGGTACGGGCAAGACGCCGCTGGTGATCTGGCTGACGCGGTTTCTGCGCGAACACGGCTATCGCCCCGGACTCGTCGCGCGTGGCTATGGTGGCAAAGCTAGCCACTGGCCACAGACAGTCACCGCCGACAGCGATCCCACACTGGTCGGCGATGAGCCCGTCATGTTGGCACGTGCTACCGGCTGCCCGATGATGGTGGCGCCGGATCGGGTTGCTGCTGCGCGCGCGCTGCTCGCGGAAACCGACGTCAATGTGATTATCAGCGACGACGGCTTGCAGCATTACGCGCTCGGACGCGACATCGAGATCGCCGTGGTCGATGGCGAACGCCGCTTCGGCAACGGTCATTGCCTGCCGGCAGGGCCCTTGCGCGAACCGGCGCGGCGACTGCGCGAGGTCGATTTGATCGTTGCCAACGGAGTGGCCGACGCGGACGAATTCGCGATGCGCGTGAACGCCAACGACGCCGTCAATTTGCAGACCGGCGAACGCCGTTCACTGGATCAGTTCCGCGGACAACCCATTCATGCCATCGCCGGCATCGGCAATCCCGAGCGCTTCTTCAACGCGCTGCGCGCCAAGGGGCTGCGCATTGAGACGCATGCTTTCCCCGATCACCACGCCTACCGCGCTGACGACCTGACTTTCGGTGCCGCTGCGCTGCTCATGACCGAAAAGGATGCGGTCAAATGCCAACGCTTCGCGCAGCCGAATGTCTGGGCCGTCGGCACGCAGATTGAACTGACTGATGATTTTGCTGGGCGAGTACTGGCGCTGTTGCGCCACCAGGGATAGATCGGGGAACCATCAGGGATTCATCCGTTTCCCGCACCTGTTACCATACCCCGAAACTCACGCGAGGTTCGCCATGGACAAAAAACTGCTCGATATCCTGGCCTGTCCGATCTGCAAGGGGCCGCTGGTGTTCCGCAAGGCGGAACAGGAGCTGGTGTGCAAAGTCGACCGGCTGGCCTATCCGATCCGTGATGACATTCCGGTCATGCTGGAAGATGAGGCGCGGGCACTGCCGCCGGACGAAGAGGTCGGATGATCAGGAACAACCACAAGGCTCCCTCCATACACGTCATTCCGGCGCGCTACGGCTCGTCGCGCCTACCCGGCAAACCGCTGCGCGAGTTGGCCGGCAAACCCATGGTCGAACATGTTTACCGGCGTGCCTGCGAGAGCGGTGCGGAACAGGTGGTCATCGCCACTGACGACACGCGTATCGAGACGGTCGCGCGCGGGTTCGGTGCGGCCGTGGAAATGACCAAGCCGGAGCATCCCTCCGGCACCGATCGCCTGGCCGAGGTCGTCGAGCGCTTGGGTTGGCCGGATGACACCATCATCGTCAACCTGCAAGGCGACGAACCGCTGATGCCACCGGCTTTAGTACGCCAAGTCGCCGACAACCTCGCGACCCAGCCGCAGGCGGCCATCGCCACGCTGTGCACGCCTATCATCGCAGCGGCGGAGTTCTTCGATCCGAATGTGGTCAAGCTGGTCAGCGATGCCGCGGGCTTCGCGCTGTATTTCAGCCGCGCGCCGATCCCCTGGTCGCGCGATGCCTTCGCTGTGAGTCGCGAGCAGCTACCGACCGGCGTCGCGCATCGGCGTCATCTGGGCCTGTACGCCTATCGCGCCAGTTTTCTGCGCGCCTATCGTGGGTTGACGCCGGCTCCACTGGAAAGTATCGAAATGCTGGAGCAGTTACGCGCGCTCTGGCATGGCTACAAAATTCATGTCGCGGAGACTGTAACACAGCCCGGACCAGGGGTGGATGTGGAGGCCGATGCCCTGCGCGTGGAGCAGGCTTTACGGCAGCTTATGGCCATAAACGACTGAATTTATAGAAAGCCTCACAAAGCTAGATTTAACTTTAAGAACTCAGGGTGGGGTAGACCACTGTCGGCGCTGAAGACCGGCAGGGTTCGGGTGCGCGGCACCCGGCGTGTGGCCTCGCCATGTTGGTTGGCCTGGATCGTCGGAGCGGTGGATTCACTGCAAAGTACCAGCGCCGGACTTGTATCGTTCAACACCTCGACGATGCGGTAGCGCTCACCGGCCAACACCACCTCACGCCCGATGCAGGCACGCAGTCGTTCGAGTGTGATCGCCGCTGAGGTCATTGGCTTGCCGTCGTTTCCTTCCCAGTCGGATCGAGCATGGTGCATTTTGCCGCACCCGGCAACCCGCTATCATGTGTGCCTGGATCTGTTTCAGTTCAGTTGTTGGGTCAGGTTTGAGATTGGGGAGTCAGCATGGTCAAGGTGTTATTCGTCTGCATGGGCAATATCTGTCGCTCACCCACAGCGCAGGGCGTGTTCGAGACGCTGGTGCAGCGCGAGGGTTTGGCGCAACGCATCGAGATCGATTCGGCGGGCACGCATGCCTATCACATCGGCGAACCGCCGGATAAACGCGCGCAAGAGGCGGCCAAGCGCCGCGGTGTCGATCTGAGTGTGCAACGTGCGCGCAAGGTTCAGCCCGCGGATTTTCTGGAATTCGATTATGTGCTGGCGATGGACCGCAGCAACTACGAAGACCTGCGCGCAATCTGCCATCCGGATTACGAAGAACGGCTGCGCTTGTTTCTGGAGTTCGCCCCACAGGCCGGCGAGCAGGATGTGCCCGATCCGTATTACGGCGGCGCACAAGGTTTCGAACGGGTGCTGGATCTGATCGAGGCCGCCGCGGAAGGTTTGCTGGCCGAGATGCGCGCGCGGCACGGGCTCTAAGAAAACAGGTCCGGGGTAAACGCCTGGACTTCAATAATCCGTCACACCGGCGCATGCCGGTGTCCAGGCTTCAAAACCCTGGATTCCGGCATGCGCCGGAATGACGGGATGCGAATTATCGAAATACCTTCACACTTGCCGATTACTCGCCCGGTGTTACGACCGGCGGTTTAGGTGCGGACTCGGATGAACCACCACCTTCGCTGCTCGGGGTTGATTCCACACGCGGTGCTGGTGGCTCACTGCTCACCGGAGGACGCGGCGGTTCACTGAAAGTGGACTCAAACGGACGTGGCGTCTCATGGAAGACCGGGGGAGGCGGGCTCTGGGGTAGTAGGCCCTGGGGCGCGGATTCCGCACCTTCATTGGACCGCGGCGCGCGCTCATCACCGGCATCGGATGCAGACGCGCCGGCCTCATCGCCCGCTTCCGTGGAACCGGCATTTTCGCCGCCTTCACGGTTGCGGTTGCCGCCACGGCGGCGACCACCACGACGACCGCGGCGACTGCGACCCTGACCCGTGCGCGGCTGTTCGCCTTCCACGGCCTCGTTACCGGGCGTTGCTTCCAGATCTTCGGCGGCGAGCGGGATCACAGTCTGTTCTTCGATCACCGGAACGACTACGCCGGCGCTGGGTTCGCTACGCGGTCCGCTGTCCGGGCCGCGACGTTGTTGCTCGGGGCGTGGCTCGCGCGGTTCGCGTTGTTGCTTGTCACGCTCGTCGGGACGGCGGGGTTCCTGGCGACGCTTGTCATCACGGCGCGGTTGCTGTTCATCGCGGCCTTCACGACGCGGCTCGTCGCGCTGACCTTGACGGCCGCTCTCGCCACCACGCCCACGCTCGGCGCGATCGCCACGGTCGCGATCCCGGCCGCCGCCACGACGGCTGTTGTTGCGATCACCGCGATCTCGATCACCGCCTTGCGGACGATCACGCCGCGGGGGGCGCTTATTTTCGACCGGGGCTCGCGGTTGTTCCACTGCGGCTTCGGTTTCCACGGCGCCGCCGAACAGGTTGCTCCACAGACGTTTGATGAAACCCGGTTGTGAAGGCGACGTAGCGGCGGGCGCCGGCGCACGTGTCTGCGTCGTTGTCACCGGCACGGGCACGTGCGGGGCAATGAATTTCACCGCCGGTTCGTCGGCGTAACTGGCTTGCGGCTCTTCGGGCAGTTCGTCGCCGCGCTGCCGCCGGATCTCGTAATCCGGGGTGTGCATGTGTGGATTCGGAATCAGCACAATGCTCAGTTTCTGGCGTTCCTCGACGGCATGCAGGATATGGCGCTTTTCGTTGAGCAGGAAGGTGGCGACCTCGACCGGCAGAATCGCGACAATGCGACCGGTCTTATCCTTCATGGCGTTCTCTTCGATGATGCGCAGCACCGACAGGGCCAGCGATTCCACGCCGCGCACCGTGCCTTGGCCCTTGCAGCGCGGGCAGACGATCTGGCTGGATTCGCCCAACGATGGACGCAGGCGTTGCCGTGACATCTCCAGCAAACCGAAGCGCGAGATGCGGCCGATCTGCACGCGGGCGCGATCCATTTTCAGCGCATCGCGCAGACGGTTCTCGACTTCGCGCTGATGTTTGGTCGGCTGCATGTCGATGAAGTCGATGACGATCAGGCCGCCCAAGTCGCGGATGCGCAACTGGCGGGCGATTTCGTCGGCGGCTTCCAGGTTGGTATTGAGCGCGGTCTCTTCGATGTCGCCGCCCTTGGTGGCGCGCGCCGAGTTGATGTCGATGGAGATCATCGCCTCGGTGTGGTCGATGACGATGGCGCCGCCGGAGGGCAGGGTGACTTCACGCTGGAAGGCGGATTCGATCTGGCTTTCGATCTGGAAGCGCGAGAACAGCGGGACGGTGTCGTTGTACAGCTTGAGCTTGTTCAAGTTGTGCGGCATCACCAGCTGCATGAAGTCGCGGGCCTTCGCGAAGATCTCCGGGTCGTCGATCAGGATTTCGCCCACGTCGGTGCGCAGATTGTCGCGCAGGGCGCGGATGATGACGTTGCTTTCCTGGTAGATCAGGAAGGGTGCGGAACGCTCCTTGGTGGCCGCCTCGATGGACGACCAGAGTTGCAGCAGGTAATCCAGGTCCCACTGCAATTCCTCGATGGCACGGCCGACACCGGCGGTACGCACGATCAGGCCCATGTCTTCGGGGATATTCAGGGCGGCCATGGCGTCGCGGATGGTGCTGCGGTCGTCGCCCTCGATGCGCCGCGACACGCCACCGGCGCGCGGGTTGTTGGGCATCAGCACCAGGTAGCGGCCGGCCAGACTGATGAAGGTGGTCAGCGCCGCACCCTTGGTGCCGCGCTCTTCCTTCTCGACCTGGACGACAATCTCCTGGCCTTCGCGCAAGGCGTCGCGGATGTTGACGCGACCGCCGCCCTCGCGGGAATCCTCGGCGAAATAACTGCGGGTGATTTCCTTCAGCGGCAGGAAGCCATGGCGATCGGCGCCGTAATCGACGAACGCGGCCTCCAGACTGGGTTCTACGCGGGTGATCTTACCCTTGTAGATATTGGATTTCTTTTGCTCCCGGGAAGGAACTTCGATATCCAGGTCGTAGAGTTTCTGGCCATCCACCAGAGCGACGCGCAGCTCTTCGGGCTGGGTCGCATTGATCAGCATTCTTTTCATGGTTAGGTTCTCGCACATGCTCGGACCTGCCCAATAGCGGATATCGCTCAACCAAGCACCAGTCACGCATCGCACATAGCAATGCGTACAACCACTGGGCAAGATTGAATCCGGCCAGCAGGGCAAAAGCCTGTTGGTCGCAGCGGGCACCGTTCATGAACATGGGAGCACTGGGATTCATTAGATTCAGGTTCAACCTGTTGCCAAACATCACTTCACATCCGGTCATCGGGTACAACGCCCGGCATGGGGCCGGTTGCTGCACCGGGGTCATCACCGGGCCGGACATCACGTCCAAGTGCCTGGGATCGAGACTCTCCGAATGCATGGAAACTCGTGCGTAGCTCGCTCGGCATCCGGGTCAGAAACACTCGCCCATCGCTTGTGGCCAATTACGCAGCCGAGACTATAGCAATCAATCGACTGCCTATCAATTGCTCCATCGATTGCCCCATCAGATACTTAGACGAACTTTACGAGATCCCGCCGGAAATCGCCCGGATGTTGATATCATGCGCGCATGACGACACCCGCCACACCCGCCAGCCCCGGCGTCCGCATGCTCGACATCGGCCCCGAAGAGGCCGGCCAACGTATCGACAATTTCCTGCTGCGGCAGCTAAAGGGCGTGCCGCGCAGCCTGATCTACCGCATCGTCCGCAGCGGCGAGGTGCGGGTGAACAGTGGTCGCATCAAGGCGGAATACCGCTTGAAGGCCGGCGACCGCGTGCGCGTTCCGCCGGTGCGCACGGCCGCGCCGGTTCCGCAGGGCGGTGGCGGTACGGGTGCCGGTAACCGGCTGGAACAGCGCATCCTCTATGAGGACGAGCGTCTGATCGTGGTCGACAAGCCCGCCGGCATGGCCGTGCATGGCGGCAGCGGGCTGAGCTTTGGCGTCATCGAGGCCCTGCGCGCGGCGCGTCCCGAGGCACATTCCTTGGAATTGGTGCATCGCCTGGACCGGGACACCTCCGGCTGCCTGCTGATCGCCAAGAAGCGCAGCGAACTGCGCATGTTGCACGCGTTACTGCGCGAAGGTCAGGTCGACAAACACTATCTGGCCTTGGTGCGCGGGCGCTGGAACCTGGGAACGCGGGTCATCCACGCGCCGCTGGCGAAGAATCAGCTGCGTGGCGGCGAGCGCATCGTCACCGTCGATGCCGAGGCGGGCAAGGCGGCCGATTCCCGCTTCAAACCGGTGGAAATCCACGCCCAGGCCAGCCTCATGGAAGTTGCATTGGGCACCGGTCGTACCCATCAGATTCGCGTACATGCGGCCCATGTCGGGTTCCCTCTGGCCGGCGACGAAAAATACGGCGATGCCGATTTCAACAAGCAAATGCGCGAACAAGGCCTCAGACGCCTGTTCCTGCATGCCCATAGTATCGGCTTCACCGACCCGACCTCGGGTCGCACAATCGAGGTGAGCGCGCCGTTGCCGGCGGATTTGCGCGAGGTCTTGGACCGGCTGGAAGCCGTCTAGGCGCTGATTAGTTAATCGATGCATGGAAATTCTCCTGGGCCTGCCGAAAAGCTCGGTTACAATGGCGCGCGCCCGGGATGATCGCCCGGAATCGCCCCGAATAGGCATGTACGACATCAAACTCATCGTCTTCGACTGGGACGGAACCCTGATGGATTCCGAGACGCAGATCGTCGCCTGCATGCAGGCGGCCATCGCCGATCTGGCCCTCGAATCGCGCAACGACGAACAAGTCAAAAACATCATCGGCCTGGGCCTGCACGAGGCGGTCGCCGGACTCTATCCGGAAGCGGACGCGACGCTGGTACGCGCCGTGGCGGATCGATACCGCGTGCATTGGCTGGCTGGCGATCAGCCATCGCCGCTGTTCCCCGGTGTCGAAGCAACACTGCAGCTGCTCAAACAGGAAGGTTTTCGCCTGGCCGTCGCGACTGGCAAGGGTCGCAGCGGTCTGGACAAGGTGTTGCGTGAAACCGGTCTCGCACCCATGTTCGACGCCACCCGCTGCTCGGACGAGACCCGCTCTAAGCCGCACCCGCTGATGCTCGAACAGCTCATGCAGGAATTGAATTTCGCACCGACCCAAACGTTGATGATCGGCGATACCGAATACGATATGGAAATGGCGCGTAACGCGGGCACTCATGCCGTTGCCGTAGCCTACGGCGTACATGCCTGTCCGCGCCTGCAACGGCATGCACCGCTGACCTGCCTGGATCAGATCACCGAACTGGGCGACTGGCTGGCGGAGCTCGACAGCCTGAACGCACCCGATCTGCAATTGCGTCGCTGAAAGGAGACGAAGGATGAACGACGACGGGACTTCCAAACCAAGCGACACCGGCATACCGCCCAAGCCTGTCCAGAGTGATGGCCAAGGCGATGCCCAGTGGGAACGTGACCTGCTCAACCGCCTCGCATTCGCCGCCCTCAACGAACAGCGCCGTACCCGGCGTTGGGGCATCTTTTTCAAGACGCTGGTCTTTATCTATGTATTCGCCCTGATGTTCGCCTATCGTCCCGAGGGCTGGCAGAACGTCGGCGCCAAGGTCGGCAAACACACGGCCTTGGTCGAGGTCAGCGGCATCATCGCCGCCGAAGGCGATGCCAGCGCCGACACCGTCATCACCGGCCTGCGTGCGGCCTTCGAGGACAAGAAAACCGCCGGCGTGATCGTGCG
>JACRMO010000227.1 GCA_016214925.1 Gammaproteobacteria bacterium | reverse complement strand
CCCCGGATTGCGCTGCGCTCCATCCGGGCTACGTTGCTGTTTTTTTTAGGCTGGCGATCAGAACAACCCACCGAACCGATGGGGGTTGCAAGGGGGAGAGCGGAGTCTCCCCCTTGCAGTCATCCCGCGCAGAACTTGTTCGAGCAGGGCGGATTCAGACACGTTGCACAAATCCAGGGAGCCGGGATAATAGCCGCCTTCACGCGACCCCTCCCGATCGCGGCAAATCCCGGCATTCATCCACAATGAAGCAACATCTCGAACAGCTCCTGACCGACGCCGTGCATGGCCTGCAAGCGGGCGGCGGCCTGCCCGCGGACCTGGACATCAGCATCCAGATCGAGCGCACCCGCGACCGTGCCCACGGCGACTTCGCCAGCAATGTGGCGATGACACTGGCCAAGGCCGCACGCGCCAAACCGCGCGACATCGCCGAGAAGATCGTCGCCGCGCTGCCGCTTCGGCCGCAGCGACCTCGGCGCCGGGCGTTCCATCCAAGTCGAATTCGTCTCTGCCAATCCGACCGGTCCGCTGCACGTCGGTCATGGCCGCGGCGCCGCCTATGGCGCGGCCGTCGCCGATCTGTTGGAAGCGGTCGGCTACCGCGTGCATCGCGAATACTATGTGAACGACGCCGGCCGGCAGATGGACATCCTCGGCACCAGCGTCTACCTGCGCTATCTGGATCTGTGCGGCGAGACCTTCGAGTTTCCGAGCAACGGCTACAAGGGCGATTATGTCTGGGACATCGCCGCGACCTTGCACCGCACGCACGGTGACGCGCTGCGTCATTCCGCGGCCGACGTGTTCAAGGATATCCCCGCCGACGCAGGCAAGGGTCCCGAGGGTGGCGGCGACAAAGAACAGCACATCGATGCACTGATCGCCCGCACGCGCGAACTGCTTGGCGCGGAACGCTACCGTGAAGTCTTCGATCTGGGTCTGAACACCATCCTCGACGACATCCGCCATGACCTGTCCGAGTTCGGCGTGGAATACGCCGAGTGGTTTTCCGAACGCTCGCTCACCGACAACGGCACGGTCGCGCGCACGATTGAACGTTTGAAGTCCAGCGGCCATGTCTACGAGAAAGACGGCGCGCTGTGGTTCCGCTCCACCGACTACGGCGATGAGAAGGACCGCGTGGTGGTGCGCGACAACGGCCAGACCACCTATTTCGCCTCCGACATCGCCTATCACATGAACAAGATGGAACGCGGCTATTCGCGCGTCATCGACGTGTGGGGCGCCGATCATCACGGCTATGTGCCGCGCGTCAAGGCCGCGCTCGCCGCCATCGGCGACGACCCGGCCAAGTTGGATGTGCTGCTGGTGCAGTTCGCGATTCTGTATCGCGGCGGCGAGAAGGCGCAGATGTCCACACGCTCCGGCGAATTCGTCACCCTGCGCGAGCTGCGCCATGAAGTCGGTAAAGACGCCTGCCGCTTCTTCTATGTGATGCGCAAATGCGAGCAGCATCTGGACTTCGATCTGGATCTGGCCAAATCGCAGTCGGCCGACAATCCGGTGTATTACATCCAGTATGCCCATGCGCGCGTGATGAGCGTGCTGCGGCAGATGCCCGACAAGGGCCTTGCCTGGAACGCGCGCGAAGGCGAGGCACACTTGCAACGCCTCACCGAGTCGCATGAAATCGATCTGATGGTCAGTCTGTCGCGCTATCCGGAAGTGATCGAGACCGCGGCGGCCAATCACGAACCGCATCAGATCGCGCATTACCTGCGCGAACTGGCCAACGATTTTCATACCTATTACAACGCCCATCAGTTCTTGGTCGACGACAGCGCGCTGCGTAATGCACGTCTGAACCTGATCCAGGCCACGCGTCAGGTCCTGGCCAACGGCTTGGGCCTGCTGGGCGTCTCCGCGCCGGACAGTATGTAGTAGGCCCCGATGAATCCGGACCGCGCCGCGACAGGAATCGCCGGCGCCGTCCACGACGCAGTAACACCATGCCACGCGATTACAAACCTAGAACAGCACCGCGCCGCCGCCGCAAACGCCAGAGCCCACCCGGCTGGCTGTGGCTGCTCGCCGGACTGACCATCGGCCTGTTCATCGCCTTTCTGTTTTATCTGCAACAGCGTCCCGCTAAGCAACCGACGGTGGCCGCACCGACAGCACCGGCACCAGCCAGCCAGTCCTTGAACGTGCCGGCCGCGAATCCGACCGTGAATCAGGACGCGCGCGCAGTGCGTAAAACCGAGACCGCGAAGGCACTGCCACCGCCGCCCAAACCGCGCTTCGATTTCTACACCATCCTCCCCGAGATGGAAGTGCCGGTGCCGGAGCAAGAGATCACCGGCCAGCCGCGCGAAGGCGTGCCCCAGGTCGAGGCGCCCGGCACCTATTTGTTGCAGGCCGGTTCGTTCCGCACCCGGCAACAGGCCGACCAGCTGAAGGCCAAACTCGCCCTGCTCGGACTCCAATCCGACATCCAGACCGTCACGATCAACAACACGGAAACCTGGCATCGCGTGCGCGTCGGCCCGTTCAGCGATCTCAACGCGCTCAACACCGCACGCGCGCGCCTCAAGGAAAACCAGCTCGACGCCATCCTGTTGCGCGTCGGCGGTTGACACCCCAACCAGGGGACAGATTTCACTCCTATCACCGCCCAGGTTGGTCCCCAACCAAATCGGTCTTATGCGGAATCGACCACGAAATCCACGGCAGACCCCGCCACCCGCTTCAGAAGTCCCAGTCAACGCCGCCATCCTTTATAAGCTGGCATGCGAACTGCATTGCATACAGCAGGCCCGACAACCGCCGCTCAGCGGCAGGAGGTAGGTCATGGCCAAGCATGTTCCTCTGCAGTTGTTGATGGTGAACCTGACCAACGGCCAACGCGGCCTGTTCGTCGGTCTCCCGCTGGTGTTCCACGAGGAGACCGCGCACGACACCGAAGTCGAGCACATCATGTTCTCCGACATTCAACAGTTGCCCGAAGAGATGACCCTCGCAGAACTGATGAAGATGGTGCGGGATCAGATCTGCCCGTGTAAGCAACGGACGAACTGAAGCGCGGCAGAGTTTGATCCAAAACCCTTAGGCGCAATTCGCGTTGTTCATTGCGCCCTGCGGTATACTTTTCCCCATGAATTGTCGTCCTCACTGCGGTGCCTGCTGCATCGCGCTCTCCATTTCCACGCCCATACCCGGCATGCCCAACGGCAAACCCGCCGGCGTGCGTTGCGTGCAACTTACTGAGGATTTGCGCTGCGCGATTTTCGATCAGCCGAAGCGGCCGAAATGCTGCGCTGGACTCAAGCCCGACCCGGAGATGTGCGGCGAAGATCGCGAGTATGCGTTGGTGTGGATAGCGCGGCTGGAAATTGCGACAGCACCCTAGCAACGATGAACATACTCACTTCCATCACTCACACCTTAATATACATTCCGCCATCCAGTTGAGTTTCAGACATACCCACAGTCATGCACAAAACCGGATTCCCGCCGATTGCCGATGCGCATGCGACCACCCTGATCCTGGGCTCGATGCCCGGCGAGCAATCGTTGCGGGAAAACCAATACTACGCGAACACGCACAATGCCTTCTGGCGGATCATGGCAAGCCTGTTCGGATTCGCACACGACATGCCGTATGTAGAACGCGCGCGCATCCTGTCGCAACATCGGATCGCACTCTGGGACGTGATACAGGGCTGCAAACGACACGGCAGTCTCGATTCGGCCATCGACAACCGATCGATCATCGCTAATGACTTCACATCTTTTTACCGCAAGCACCCGCACATCCGACGGGTGTTCTTCAATGGCACGAAAGCGGAACAGGAATATCGCAAACGCGTCCTGCCCGGCCTGTCCGATACCGCACAACAGATCGAGTACTCCAGACTCCCCTCCACCAGCCCGGCCATGGCCCAATTGTCGTTCGAGCAGAAACTATCGGCATGGTCGAAGGCGCTGCGCGGCAACTAGCGCGCCATTGACATTGGCCCACCTGCCGAACCTCAATACCGCCTATTTCGCACGCCTCGCTTGAATTCCGGAGTGAGCCGGTGGAAGCTATGACCCGGAAGCAGAGCAAGAGCCAAACTCAATTTGCAAATGGAGCATTTAAGCTCCCTACATATAACATGAGTTGGAAACTGATGGCACGACGAGCAATTCTCTTGGCAGGTCTAGCCCTGCTTGCTGTGGCCGTCTATTTGTTTGCTCGCCGCCTCCCTGACGTAAGTCCAGATGCTGTTTCTACGTTGGGAGGCGCGATTGTCGGTGCGTTGATCGCGGCCTCTGTTCAATCTTGGACTGCCATTCAGGATAGAAGGAATCAACTGAGGACTTTGGCGGAAACTTGTAAGCCATACCCATAATGAAGACAAGATCGGTAGCGTTGTTATGGAATGTCAGGAGTGGTGGGAAAACAACTGCTTGTATCTTGACCCAAGGTCACGTGAAGCATTTCGCTACGCCTACATGTGCGCCCACAACCACAACTCGTTTAAACAAGATCGATCGAATGTAGAACTCGTAAAGCAGAACTGGGCAGATATCATGGCTGCCGGTAAAGCGCTAGTGGAAGGTGTCGCGATGCCAACCATTGGCGACCTGGAGGGAGAGTACATTGACAAGGACGGGAAGATTAAGAAGGTCTAACGTTGCACCTCACAACCGCAGCATCTTCATCACCGGCTCATTGTGTCCGGGCTCGTCGCTGAAGCCGGCCAGCACCAGCACTTGATGGCCTTTCCCCGTCAGGCCGACGCGCGGCGCGACCAGTTCGCAGAGATGCCGCCAGTCGTGCGTGTCCGACTCCCGCACTTGCACGGGGATCACGCCCCAATGCAAGGACAAACGCCGGCTGATGGCATCACTGGCGCACACGCCGATCAGCGGCGCGGTGGCGCGGTACGCGGCCATGATGCGCGCGGTGGTGCCGGTCATGGTCGGGATGATCAGCGCGGCGAGTTTGAGATCGTGGGCAAGATCGACGGCGGCATGCGCGACGGCTTCGCGGTCGCTATAGATTCTGCCGTCGCCAGCCACGGCGACATCACTGACAAAACAACCGCTGTGCCATTGGTGGCGTTCGATCTCGCGCAGGATGCGGTCCATGGTCTGCACCGCTTCGACCGGGAACTTGCCGCTGGCGGTTTCCGCCGACAGCATCACCGCATCTGCGCTGGTGAGCGCGGCACCGGCGACATCGCCGACTTCGGCGCGCGTGGGCCGCGCGGCGGTGAGCGTGGATTCCAACATCTGCGTAGCGACGATCACTGGGACGGCGTCGCGGCGTGCGCGCTCGATCAGATCGCGCTGAATCAGCGGCACGCGCTCGGCGGGCAATTCGATACCCAGATCGCCGCGTGCCACCATGATGCCGTAGGAGACGCGCAGAATTTCTTCGATGGCCGCGACTGCCTCGGGGCGTTCGATCTTGCTGATGATCGGGATCTCGGCTTTGTGGCGGGCGAGGAAGCGTTGCAGTTGAAGGACGTCCGCCGCCGCGCGCACGAAACTCAGCGCAAGGAAATCCACATCGAGTTCGACGGCCAGTTGCGCATCGCGCTTGTCCTTGTCCGTCAACGCCGGCGTCGACAGTTTGGAGTCGGGCAGGTTCATGCCTTTGTTGTCGGTGAGTCGCCCGCCGTGCACGACGCGACAGCGCACCTCGTTGCCGGACACCGCCAGCACGCTCAATTCCAACTTGCCATCGTCGAGCAGGATGCGCTCGCCCTTGGCGACATCCTTGGCGAGCGTCTTGTATTGCGAGGGGATCAAACCATCGCGTCCGGTGACCGCGGCCGTCGACACCGTCACCGTGGCGCCCTCGCGCAGCTCGATCCCACCGTCGGCGAAACGCCCGACGCGGATCTTCGGGCCGCACAAGTCCATGAGGATGGCGATATGTTTGCCATGCCGCGCGGCCGTGGCGCGGATGAGCCGCACGCTCTCGCGATGACTGGCATGATCGCCGTGCGACATGTTGAGGCGGATGACATCCACGCCCACTGTCACCAACCGTTCGAGCACCTCCGGTGCGGCCGAGGCCGGTCCGAGCGTGGCGACGATTTTGGTACGCCGCCAGCGCAGCGCGACGTGTTCCCGACTGGGGGTGTTTTCTGCGCGGCGTTTAGCCATTGGCTTCAGCCGAAATGACAGACGTAGTCGAGCAGTTCGGCGACTTCGATCTCGAAGTGCGAGTTTCCGGGCACGTTGAAACTCTCGCCGCCGGCGTACTCGCTCCAGTGATCTTCACCGGCGAGTTTCACGCGGCACTTGCCCTGGGTCAGCTCCATCACCTCGGGTGCCTCGGTGCTGAAACGATACAGACCCGGCAACATCACGCCGAGAGTTTTCATCTCGCCGTTGCCGGTGATGACGGTGCGGCTGGTGACCTTGCCGTCGTGATAGACATTGGCCTTCTTGCGGACTTCGACGTTCTTGTAGCTCATGTTGGCTGTCTCAATTTATGTGTGTGATACAACTGTTCACGGTCATTCGTTATCGAACAACTTACGCTTCTCGCGGTACAGCGCCGAGATGTCTTCGTCGCCGTACCCCGCATCGATCAGGCGCCGGTACTGCTCCAGCGTCATCTCGACCACCGGCAGGATAACGCCGCGTTGTTCAGCGATCGCCTTGCAGATGGCGAGGTCCTTGTAATGCAGCGCGAGCTTGAAGCCGGGATTGAACTCCCAGCGCACCATGGTCGGCCCGCGCTTTTCCAGAAACCAGTTGCCGGCGGCGCCGCCGCTGACCACATCGATCACTTTGTCCAACGGTAGGCCCTGATCCTCGGCGAAGGCCAGCGCCTCGGTCACGGCGTGATTGATGCCGGCGCACATGATCTGATTCACCGCCTTGGTGGCCTGGCCGTTACCGGCCGGACCCATGTGCGCGATGCGCTTGCCGATGGCGTTCAAGACCGGGCGCGCGCGTTCCAAGGTTGCTGCGGCACCGCCGACCATGATCGCGAGCGTGCCTTGTTTGGCACCTTCCACACCGCCGGAGACCGGCGCATCCAGAAATCCGCAGCCGAGCTTTTCCAGGCGTTGCGCGATCTCAATGGCGGTCGCCGGTTGCACGGTCGAGGTATCGACGACGATCTTGCCGGCGCTCAAGCCCGGCAGCAGCGCATCGATCACATCCAGCAGATCGCCGTCCGCCGACACGCAGGTGAGAACAACATCGCAGCGGCGCGCGAGATCGGCGGGATCGCTTGCTCGCACCACACCGAATTCGGCGAAGAATACATCGGCCTTGCTGGTTGTACGATTCCAGACAGCGGCGAGCAACCCGGCGCGCGCCAGGTTGCTCGCCATCGGCGCGCCCATGGCGCCGAGCCCGATCACACCGACAGTTGTGCTGGCATCCGACATAGGCATCAGTCCTCCACCGCCGCCCTCAATCTTCCAGGTATTTTTGTAGCCCGGATGCAATCCGGGAATCGATCCACCGCATCCCGGATTACATCCGGGCTACATTCGCATGCTGAAAGAAAGATACTTAATCTTCCAGATAGGTATAGCCGGTCAAACCGTCTTCCAGTTCCGTCGTGAAGAACGCCCGCTCCTGCTCCGACAGCGAGGCGGCGGCGATCTTGTCGTGATAGGCCGCACGCAGAGCATTGGTGTCGAAGTGTACGTAGCGCAGCAGTTCGTCGATGGTGTCGCCGCGCTCCGGCTGAGAGAGTTCGTAACTACCGTCCGCGGTCAGCGTGACGGTGACGGCATCGGTATCGCCGAACAGGTTGTGCATGTCGCCGAGAATTTCCTGATAGGCGCCGACCAGAAAGATGCCGAGCAGGTATTCATCGCCCGGGCGATACGGATGCACCGGCAGTGTACTTTCGATGCCGTCGTTGTCGACGTACTGATCGATGCGGCCGTCGGAGTCGCAGGTCAGATCCTGCAACACGGCGCGGCGCGTAGGTGCTTCGTCGAGACGGTGCAGCGGCACGATAGGAAAGATCTGCTCGATGGCCCAGACGTCCGGCATGGACTGGAACACCGACAGATTGATGAAGTATTTGTCGGCGAGCTTCTCATTGAGTTCGTCGAGGACTTCGCGATGCGCGCTGCGGCTGCTCTTGAGCAGGGCGCGCACGCGCTGGCAGATGGTCGCGTACAAGGTTTCGATGCGCGCGCGCTGGCCGAGATCGATGATGCCGTGCAAATACATCGACTGCGCCTCGCCCAGCCAATGCACGGCGTCGTGATAGGCCTCCAGCACCGATCGACTTTCGAGTTTTTCCAACACCTGCCAGAGATCCTGGATGATGAGCGGATCGCCTTCGCCCGGCGGTTCGATTGCGCCCGCGCCCGCCGCCGCTTCGCTGTCAATCACATTGGTGATGAGCATGGCGTGGTGCGCGGTCATGGCGCGGCCGGATTCGGTGATGATGTCCGGATGCGGCAAGGCGTGCTCGGTACAGACTTCCCACAAGGCATGCACGACGTTGTGCGCGTATTCTTCCACCGAATAATTGATGGAACAGAAGCTGCGCGAATGCGTGCCTTCATAGTCAATGCCGAGCCCACCGCCGACGTCGACGTTGGCCAAGGGCACGCCCAGCGCGTGCAACTCGGCGAAGTAACGCGCGACCTCGCGCATGCCGCGTTGGATATCGCGGATGTTGGCGATCTGCGAACCCAGATGGCAGTGCAGCAGTTGCAGACTGTTGAGCAGGCCGGCGCTGCGCAGATGTTCCACCAGCGTCAGGACTTGCGTGGCGTTGAGACCGAACTTGGCCTTCTCGCCGCCGGTGTTCTGCCACTTGCCGGCGCCGATGGAGGCCAGCCGCACGCGCAGGCCGAGCAGCGGCTCGATACCGAGCGCGCGCGATTCCTGAATCACCAAGTCCAACTCGGAGAGTTTTTCCACCACGATGAACACGCGGTGGCCGAGGCGCTTGCCAATCAGCGCCAGGCGGATGTATTCGCGGTCCTTGTAACCGTTGCAGATGATGGTGCCGCCGGGGCGCGACAGCGCCAGCACCGCCATCAGTTCCGGCTTGCTGCCGGCCTCCAGACCGACGCGGCTGGCGCCGTGACCGAGGATCTCGGCGACCACGCTCTGCTGTTGATCGACCTTGATCGGATAGACCGCCGTGTAGCGGCCCTGATAGTCGTCGACCGAGCGCGCGGCGGCGAAGGCGGCGCACAGCGTGTCGACGCGATCGCGCAGGATGTCGGTGAAGCGCGCCAGCACCGGCAGGGTCAGCCCCTGGTCACGGCAGTCCTGGGCCAAGGCGTACAGATCGATCGCCGGCGTATCCGCGCCACGGCGCGGCCGCGCAAGCAGATGGCCCTGCGCGTTGACGTCAAAATAGCCGCCGCCCCAGTGTTCGAGGCTGTAGGTGTTACGGGTTTGGTCGAGGCTCCACATAGGCCCGGAAAGATACTCGATAGCCGTGTGAAGCGAAAGGCATCTTCCGTAGTCTTCCGTAACCTGGATGGATGTCTGAAGGACCGTAATCCGGGAGTGTACCCTCACCCTCCCGGATTACGCTGCGCTGCATCCGGGCTACGATCCCTGCGCAGCCCGGTTTTTTCTTTATCGCCGGGCACGAATCCGGTATCTTTGCCTCCCCCCAAATTTCCCCGCGTATGACATGGTGCAGCGATGACCCTCGGCAATGACTGGTTCACGGAAATTCACGCAGACGGCGGCTCGGCCTTCTCGCTCAAGCTGACGAAAAAGCTGCACGAGGAGCAGAGCGCGTTTCAGCGCATCGAGATCTTCGCTACCGAGGATTACGGCAACCTGATGACCGTCGACGGTCTGTACATGGTCTCGGGCCGCGACAATTTCCTGTATCACGAAATGATGACGCATCCTGCGCTGTTCACCCATCCGGCGCCGAAGCAGGTCGTCATCATCGGCGGCGGCGATTGCGGCACCTTGCGCGAAGTGCTCAAGCACCCTGGCGTCGAGGCGGCCTGGCAGGTGGAAATCGACGAACGCGTCACCCGCGTATCGGAGCAATATTTCCCGGAGCTGTGCGAGCGCAACAATGACCCGCGCGCGCACCTGTTGTTCGATGACGGCATCAAGTTCATGAAGGACGCCGCGCCCGGCAGCATCGACGTGGTGATCGTCGACAGCACCGATCCAGTCGGCCCGGCCGAGGGTCTGTTCACCGAGGCGTTCTTCCGCGATTGTTTCCATGCGTTGGGCGACAAGGGCGTGATCGTGCAGCAGAGCGAATCGCCGCTGTATCACGGCAAAATCCTCAAGGCCCTGCATCAAGCGATGCGCGCCGCCGGTTTCGGCCAGACGCAGACGTTGTTTTTCCCGCAGCCAGTGTATCCGTCCGGCTGGTGGAGCTGCACCATGGCCGGCAAGAATCTGGATCTGAAAACCTTCCGCGAAACCGATGCGCACAACAAGCCGTTCGAGACGGTGTACTACAACGCCGACATTCACCGCGCGGCGTGGGCGATGCCGGAGTTCTTCAAACGCTTGATCGAAGGTTGAGCGGATACGTTCGCGGTATCTCTGTGCCCAAACGATGTTGTAGGAGCGGGCTTTGCCCGCGAACCTGCGCTAGCGAGCTGTTCGCGGGCAAAGCCCGCTCCTACAGACGCATTTGTAGACGCACAATAAGCGCGACGACGCCAGCTTCTCGACCACCCATTGCGCGACCTGCGCGGCCCCTATACGCAGCGTACCGACCATCGCGGCGGGCCTGCTGATCTTTATCCTGTGTGGCGTGGCCACGGAGTTCATGCTGTTTCAGGAACGGCAGCGCCAAACCGAGGTACAGCGCCAGCAAATCACCAGCCTGGCCGGCGAGGTCAGGGCCTTATTGGAAGCGGAGCTCAATGCCTCCCTGCACCTGACTTCCGGCCTCATCACTTATATACAGGCACGGCATGGGCAGCTTCAGGCCAGCGAGATCGATCCCTGGCTGAGCGGGTTGATCAAGCAGGGTCGGCACATTCGTAATATCGGTCTCGCCCCGGGCAACCGCATCACCTATATCTATCCGCTCGCCGGCAATGAAGCCGCGCTGGGCCTGTACTATCCGGACATTCCTACACAATGGCCCGCGGTCGAGCAGGCCATACGCGAACGCCGGCCCATGCTGGCCGGCCCCGTGCAACTCAAACAAGGCGGTTCCGGGTTTGTCTACCGCGTGCCGGTCTATCTCGATCACGACACTTACTGGGGCATCATCAGCACTGTCATCAAGGCCGATCAGCTGCTCGCCATGACGACCCGCATGGCGCGTGATCGCGGTTTGGATATATCGCTGGCACGCATCGATGCGCAGGGCGCAATCGTGCAATCCATCCTCGGCCAGCAGAACGGCGCCGACCCGGCCGCGATTCAACTTCAGGTCACGATCCCCGGCGATCAATGGCTGCTGACTGCCACGCAGCTGAAGACTAAAACCTCGGGTACGGAAACTTTCTGGCTGCGCAGTATCGGCTGGTTGATTTCGCTGACGCTGGCCGTGCTGGTTTTCTTGTTGCTCTGCGCCAATGCGCGCCGCACCGCGATGCTCCAGGCGCTCGCCGACAGTCAGCAGCGGTTTACGCGGGCCTTTGAAACCGCGCCCCAAGGCATGGCGCTGCTGGATCTGAACGGCCGCTGGCTGGATGCCAACGATGCCCTTTGTCGGTTGATTGGTTACACGCGCGATGAATTGCGGGCGCTGACACTGTCGACACTTACCCATCCGAACGATGTCGCCCGCTTTATTGGCGATCATGCCCGCAGCGCACAACAAGAGCTACGCCTTCTGAGTAAATCCGGCGCGTCGATCGACTGTCTTGTGAGTGCGGCCCAGGTCGATAGTCAACCGCCCTCTCTCATCGCCCAGATCCAGGACATTCGCGAACAGAAACATCTGGAGCGGATGAAGAGCGAGTTTGTCTCGACCGTCAGTCATGAATTGCGCACACCACTCACGTCAATCGCCGGTTCACTGGGGCTGGTTGCCGGCGGCGCATTGGGCGAGATACCCGCGGAGATGCGGCAAATGCTCGACATCGCCCAGCAGAACAGCCTGCGCCTCGAACAGTTGATCAACGATCTGCTGGATATGGAAAAGCTGGCGGCCGGCCGGATGAGCTTTGAACTACGCGAGCAGGCACTGCAACCGTTACTGGAAGAAGCGCTCGCGAACAACCGGTCGTATGCCGAGAAATACGCCGTGAGATTCCAGCTGTCCGGCGGCTCCGACCTGCACGTGCGGGTGGATGGTTTGCGTCTGCAACAAGTTCTGGCCAATTACCTTTCCAACGCGGCCAAATTCTCTCCCGCCGGCAGCACGATCA
>JACRMO010000226.1 GCA_016214925.1 Gammaproteobacteria bacterium | reverse complement strand
GGTGGTGCTGCTGGTGCTCGGCATCATCATCTGGCGGCAGCGCAGGTCGGGTGGTGGAACCCGCATCCAATACATCGACGCGACCGAAGAGTACCCGACGCCCAGCCTGTATCTCGACAGCGAAGCGGCCAAAACCCAGACCTTCGTCGAGGCGTTGCGCACGCAGCCGAAGGCGGCGCCCGGCGATCCCGCATTGCGGGCGGCCCTGGGCTTGCGTGCCGGCTTGCTCCGGCAGGAATCGGAACTGGCCCAGTCACTCGTCAAGACGCCCGTTGGCGAACGCGATCCCGCGCTCTGGGTGGTGCTCGCGCAGCAGGTCGCGGCCGTGGTCGGCGCGGAGGGTTTCTCCCGTCAGGCGCAGAAGGGCCACGAAGTTTACGGCGAGGATACCGGTCCCAGTGAGGTTATTGCCGACCAACAGACGCGGACCATTCAGCATCTGCGCGAATACATCCAGCAGCTGCTGGAAAAACTGGGGCATCAACCGCTCCCGGATGCCAATATGACGGAACACTTCGACACCCTGGAGCGTGCCAACCGCGAGCTGAACCAGTGCGTTACAGTGCTTGAGGACGAGAACAGTTTTCTGCGCGACCAGATCGCGGCCTTGCTCAAACTTGACCATACTTCAGGCGAGGCCTGACCAGCCCTCAGCAGGATATAACCAGTCCCCGGACAGGATCTAACCAGCCCCCAGGCAGAATATGAACAGCTGTCCCCAGGCCGCGATGTCAAGCCTTGAAACCCCCCGCCCAAAGCCGGACACTGCGGGCCATGACTATCCCCTTCGTCCACCTTCATCTGCACACCGAATACTCACTGGTCGACGGCATTGTGCGCGTCAAACCGCTGGTGAAGGCGGTGGCGGCGGCGGGCATGCCCGCTTGCGCGGTGACCGATCAGAGCAATCTGTTCGCGCTGGTGAAGTTCTACAAGGCGGCGCTGGGGGCGGGGGTCAAGCCGATCATCGGCGCCGACATCTGGATGCACAACGAACAGGACCCCAACCAGCCCAACCGGCTGGTATTACTGTGCCAGGACCGCACCGGCTATCTCAATCTCAATGCGCTGATCTCGCGCAGCTACATCGACGGCCAGCATCGCGGTGTGCCGACCGTGCAGAAGGACTGGTTGCGCGAACACAGTGCCGGACTGATCGCGCTGTCGGGCGGGCGCGCCGGCGATGTCGGGCTGGCCTTGCTCGCCGGCAACACGGCACACGCCGAACAACTGCTGGCCGAGTGGTGTGCGATCTTCCCCGACCGCTACTATCTGGAGTTGCAACGCACCGGCCGTGAGCACGAAGAGGATTATCTGCACGCCGCCGTCGATCTGGCTACGCGCCGTGCCGTGCCGGTGGTTGCCACCAACGATGTGCATTTTCTCAAGCCGGACGATTTCGAGGCGCACGAGGCGCGCGTGTGTATTCACGACGGCCGCACCCTGGACGATCCGCGCCGGCCGCGCCGCCACAGTGAACAGCAGTATCTGAAAACACCCGAGGAGATGGCCGAGTTGTTCGCGGACATCCCCGCGGCGCTGGAAAATACCGTCGAGATCGCCAAGCGCTGCAATCTTCAACTGACGCTGGGCAAGAATTACCTGCCGGATTTCCCCGTGCCCGCGGGTATGAGCATGGACGATTTCTTCCGTGCGCAGGCGCGCGAAGGTTTGGAAAAACGTTTACCGAAACTCTTTGATGCCAACGTCCCGGATTTTGTCGAGAAGCGCACGCCCTACGACGAGCGTTTGCAGATCGAGCTCGACGTCATTATCCAGATGGGCTTTCCCGGCTACTTCCTGATCGTCGCCGACTTCATTCAGTGGGCCAAGAACAACGGCGTTCCGGTCGGTCCGGGGCGTGGTTCCGGTGCCGGTTCGCTGGTCGCCTACGCGCTGACCATCACCGACCTCGATCCGATTCAATACGATCTGCTGTTCGAGCGCTTCCTCAATCCGGAACGCGTGTCCATGCCCGACTTCGACGTCGACTTCTGCATGGAGGGCCGCGACCGCGTCATCGATTACGTCGCCGAGAAATACGGGCGAGACAAGGTCTCGCAGATCATCACCTACGGTTCCATGGCGGCGAAAGCCGTGGTGCGCGACGTCGGTCGCGTGCTCGGGCATCCCTATGGTTTCGTCGACCGCATCGCCAAGCTGATTCCGTTCGAGATCGGTATCACGCTCGATAAGGCAATCGAGCAGGAAGAACAACTGCGTCAGGCCTACGAGAACGAAGAGGACGTACACGCCATCATCGACCTCGACAAGTCGTTGGAAGGCTTGGCGCGCAATGCCGGCAAGCACGCCGGCGGCGTGGTGATCGCGCCGAGTAAGCTCACCGATTTCACGCCGCTGTACTGCGAAGCCGGCGGCGCCAATCTGGTCAGCCAGTTCGACAAGGACGACGTCGAGGCGGTCGGTCTGGTGAAGTTCGACTTCCTCGGTCTGCGCACGTTGACCATCATCGATTGGGCGCTGGCGACGCTGAATCGCCAACGCGCCGAGCGCGGCGAAGAGCCGGTCGACATTGAGCGCATCCCGCTGATCGATCCGGCCACGTTCGTGCTGCTCAAGGCCTGTCAGACCACCGCCGTGTTCCAGTTGGAATCCAGCGGCATGAAGGATCTGATCCGCCGCCTGCAACCGGATACCTTCGAGGACATTATCGCGTTGGTCGCGCTGTTCCGTCCGGGGCCGTTGCAATCGGGCATGGTCGACGATTTCATCGCGCGCAAGCACGGCAAGCAGAGAGTCGATTATCCGCATCCAAAACTCGAACCGATTCTGAAACCGACCTACGGCGTGATCTTGTATCAGGAACAAGTGATGCAGATCGCGCAGGTGCTGGCCGGCTATAGCCTCGGCGCCGCCGACCTGTTGCGCCGTGCCATGGGTAAGAAAAAACCCGAAGAGATGGCCAAGCAGCGCGAGATTTTCACGCAGGGTGCGCTGGAGAACGGCGTCGAGGAAAAACGCGCGACCTATATCTTCGACCTGATGGAGAAGTTCGCCGGCTACGGTTTCAACAAGTCGCACTCCGCGGCCTATGCGCTGGTGTCGTATCAGACCGCGTGGATGAAGGCGCATTACCCGGCGCCGTTCATGGCGGCGGTGCTGTCGGCGGATATGGACAACACCGACAAGGTGGTCACGCTGATCGATGAATGCCGCGATATGAAACTCGCGGTCGTGCCGCCGGACATCAACCGCTCCGATTATCACTTTACCGTTGCCGGCACCGATACGGTGATTTACGGCCTCGGCGCCATCAAGGGTGTCGGCCAGGCGTCCATCGAGGGCGTGGTGGCCGAACGCGCGGCCAACGGTGCGTTCAAGGATCTGTATGAATTCTGCCGCCGCATCGATCTGCGCAAGTTGAATCGGCGTGTGCTCGAAGCGCTGGTCCGTGCCGGTGCCTGCGACAGCCTGGGCGAGAACCGCGCGACGCTGATGGCACAACTGCCGAGCGCGTTGAAACTCGCCGAGCAGCACGAGCGCGACCAGGGC
>JACRMO010000225.1 GCA_016214925.1 Gammaproteobacteria bacterium | reverse complement strand
TCTGTTCATCAACATCTTCGGCGGTTTGGGCATTGGCATGGCCCAGCACGATTTGGCCTTCCAGGTCGCGCTGCACAACTACACGCTATTGACCATCGGCGACGGTCTGGTCGCGCAGATCCCTTCGCTGGTGCTGTCGACCGCGACTGCCATCCTGGTCACTCGTGTGACCAGTTCGGAGGACATGGGCAAGCAGATGCTCGCGCAGATGTTCAGCAAGCCCGCCGCACTCGGTGTGGCGTCGGGCATCATCGGATTGCTCGGCATCATCCCGGGCATGCCCAATCTGGCCTTTCTTACCCTCGCCGGTCTCGGTGGCTATGGCACCTGGTGGCTGAGCCAGCGTCAGCAGCAGCAAGAAGTCGCAGCGCAACGGCAGGTCGAGGAACCCCGAGCCGTCAGCAACGAACCGCGCGAGTTGAGTTGGGACGACGTGGGGCCAGTCGATATCGTTGGCCTGGAAGTCGGCTATCGCCTGATCCCGCTGGTCGATCGCAATCGCGGTGGCCCGTTGATGGAACGTATCAAGGGTGTGCGCAAGAAGCTGTCGCAGGAACTCGGGTTCCTGATTCAGCCGGTGCACATCCGCGACAATCTGGATCTGGCGCCAAACGCGTATCGCATCGCCTTGCTCGGCGTGCCAGTCGGCGAGGCCGAGGTGTATCCGGATCGCGAGATGGCCATCAATCCCGGCCAAGTGTTCGGCACGGTGCCCGGTATCAAGAGCCGCGATCCGGCCTTCGGTTTGGAGGCGGTGTGGATCGAGCGCGATCAGCACGATAACGCCCAGGCCATGGGTTACACCGTGGTCGATGCCAGCACCGTCGTCGCGACCCATCTCAGCAGTCTGTTGCAGGAGCATGCCAACGAACTGCTCGGCCACGAGGAAGTACAACAGTTGCTGGAGGCGCTCAAGAAGAGTCAGCCCAAGTTGGTCGAGGATCTGGTACCCAAGGCGTTGCCGCTGGGCGTGGTGGTCAAGGTGTTGCAGAACCTACTCGGTGAACGCGTTCCCATCCGCGATATGCGCACCATCGCCGAGGCCTTGGCGGAACACGCGTCACGCACTCAGGATGCCGGCAATTTGACGTCAGCAGCCCGTGTCGCACTGGGTCGGTCCATCGTACAGCATATCAATGGGATGGCGCCCGAACTTCCAGTGATCGCGTTGGAACCAGCGCTGGAACAGATATTGCTTCACTCGATTCAAGGCGGTTCCGAAGGGGGTGCCGGCTTCGAGCCAGGACTCGCCGACCAGATGCATCGGGCATTGGTCGAGCGCGCTCAGCAGCAGGAAATGCAGGGCAAACCGGCGGTGTTGCTGGTGGCCCCGCCGATCCGGCAGTGGTTGTCGCGGCTGGTACGCCACAGCATCCCAGCGCTGCATGTGCTGGCCTATAACGAAGTGCCGGATAACAAACAGATCAAGGTGGTCTCGACCGTGGGTCAGCGAGCACCGGGATTGGGCCAGGCAGTAACGGCCTGAGACGTTGAATCGAGGGTGTAGGCAATGAAGATCAAACGCTACTTTGCTGCGGACATGCGTCAGGCCATCCGGATGGTGCGCGATGAGCAGGGGCCGGATGCGGTGATCCTGTCGAACCGCAAGGTCGACGGCGGCATCGAAATCATCGCCGCGCTCGATTACGACGAAGCATTGGTCAATCAGGCGCTGGGCCAAGCGTCTACTACAGCTGCGCCGAATACCGCCGCGACGGAAGCCGCGCCGCGTACCGCTGCGGCGCCCACATCGAGCAATAAACCCGCGCCCGCGCCCGCGCGTGCCGCTGTCGCCGAGCTGCACAAGCCGGTCGCGCCGGCCAAGACTGAGACCTCCGTCGCTGACCGCAAGGCGGGGATCTACTGGGCGCAGGACCCGGCGCTGGTGGAGATGCGTCGCGAGATCCATGAATTACGCGGCCTGCTGGAAAACCAGTTGGCGCATCTGGCCTGGGGCGATATGCAACGCCGCCAGCCGATCAAGACGGAATTGCTGAAGCGTCTGACCGATCTCGGTCTGACGCCGGCGCTGTGCAATCTGCTCACCGAACAGGTTGGTCCGGTGGAAGATGAAGAGCAAGGCTGGCGCCGCGCGCTGGGCCTGCTGGCGCATCACGTCACTGTGACCGACGACGATATTCTCAGCAGCGGCGGTATCGTCGCGTTGGTCGGTTCGACTGGTGTCGGCAAGACCACCACCGTCGCCAAACTCGCCGCGCGTTTCGCGCTGCGGCACGGTCAGCGCAGTGTCGCGCTGATCACTACCGACTGCTATCGCATCGGTGCCCACGAACAGTTGTTCACCTACGGCCGCATTCTCGGCGTGCCGGTGCAGGTCGCGTCCAGTCATGAGGAATTGCACACCACGTTGAGCAGTCTCGCCGACAAACGCCTGGTGCTGATCGACACCGCCGGCATGAGCCAACGCGATCTGCGCTTGGCGGAACAGTTTTCCACCCTGCGCGATTGCGGCTTCCCGATACAGAGCTATCTGGTCATGAACGCCACCACCCAGGCCGGTGTGTTGCAGGAAACCCTGCGCGCCTTCGGCTCGGTGGCGTTGAGCGGTTGCATCATGACCAAGCTCGACGAAGCGGCCAGTCTCGGCGGGGTGTTGTCGGTGATTGCCCAACACACGTTGCCGCTCGCCTATATCGGCGACGGTCAGCGCGTTCCCGAAGATTTACACCCGGCGCGCGCCCACAATCTGGTGAACCGCGCCGTTTCACTGATGCAGCAAGCCGGACAGGATTCCAATGACGAGACCCTTGCAGAACGATTTGGCGGGATGGCGGCCAATGTACATGTCTAATGCGCGTGTCGATCAGGCCGCCGGATTACGCCGCATGACTGAACCTCGCCCGGTCCGTGTGATCGCGGTGACCAGTGGCAAGGGGGGCGTCGGCAAGACCAATGTGTCGGTCAACCTTGGGGTGGCCATGGCCGAAGAGGGACAGCGTGTCATGTTGCTGGACGCCGATCTGGGTCTGGCGAATGTCGACGTCATGCTCGGCTTGCATCCCGAATACGATCTATCCCATGTGATCCAGGGTAAGCGCACCCTCGAAGAAGTCATCGTGACCGGACCGGCCGGGCTGCACATCGTGCCGGCCTCCAGCGGCACCAAGGCGATGGCCGAACTCAGTCCGATGGAGCACGCCGGTGTGATCCGTGCATTCAGCGAACTCAGCCACGATCTGGATGTGCTGATCATCGACACCGCCGCCGGCATCGCCGACAGCGTGGTGAGTTTCTCGCGCGCCGCGCAGGAGGTCATCGTGGTGGTGTGCGACGAGCCTGCTTCGATTACGGATGCCTACGCGCTGATCAAACTGCTCAGCCGCGAATATGGCATTCAGCGTTTCCGCATCCTGGCCAACATGGTGCACAGCGCCCAGGAAGGCCGCGAATTGTTCGCCAAGATTTCCCGCGTGACCGAACGCTATCTCGACGTGACGCTGGATTTCATCGGTGTGGTGCCGTTCGACGACTACCTGCGCAAGGCGGTGAAACGCCAGAAGGCAGTGATCGAGGCCTACCCGCGTTCGCGTGCCGCCATGGCCTTCAAGACCCTGGCACAGAAGGCCGATAAGTGGCCGGTGCCCACCGGTGCGGCCGGACATCTGGAATTTTTCGTGGAACGTCTGATCCAGTCGAGCTCGAACGTATTGGAGGTGCTGCCATGAAGGGCGCCGCTGTTTACGCTGCCAATCGGGACAAAGGCCAGGACGAGCTGGTGATCCGGCATGCGCCGCTGGTCAAACGCATTGCCTACCATTTAATGAGCCGTCTGCCGCCGAGCGTGCAGGCCGACGACCTCATCCAGGCGGGCATGATCGGTCTGCTGGAGGCCTCGCGTAATTACGATCCCACCCAGGGTGCCAGTTTCGAGACCTACGCCGGCATCCGCATCCGTGGCGCCATGCTCGATGAGATCCGCCGCACTGACTGGACGCCGCGTTCGGTGCATCGCAAGGCGCGCCAGGTGGCCGAGGCGGTGCGGACCATTGAGAACCAGAAGGGCCGCGATGCGCGCGACAACGAAGTCGCCGCGCTGCTCGGCATCGGTCTGGACGAATATCACAAGATTCTGCAGGACGCGACCGGTTGCCGTGTATTCAGTTTCGAGGACCCGGCCGCGCTCGGTGGTGGCGATGACGAGGACTTCGGCGGGGTCGAGGCCCCCAATCACCCGTTGGAAAACCTCCAGGCCGAGGATTTCCAACGTTCGCTCAGCGAGGCCATCGCCGGCCTGCCGGAACGCGAACGGCTGGTGATGGCACTGTATTACGACGAAGAATTGAATCTGCGCGAAATCGGCGAGGTACTGGGTGTCAGCGAATCGCGCGTGTGTCAGATCCATGGCCAGGCGCTGATCCGCCTGCGAGCACGGATGGGCGAATGGATAGCGGATTGAAGATGGCTAAGCTTGGGCCGCTACAGCGCATGGGAACAGTCGGCGTTCGCCGGCATGTGATTGAAGTTGGAGCAGCTAGCATGTTCATCGGGAGGTTGAGTTGGACAAGAACATGAAGATTCTCATTGTGGACGACTTCTCCACGATGCGACGGATTATCAAGAATCTCCTGCGTGACCTGGGGTTCAACAACACCCAGGAAGCGGATGACGGTAATACCGCCTTGCCGATGCTCCAGTCCGGGAACTTCGATTTCCTGGTGACCGACTGGAACATGCCCGGCATGACCGGTATCGATCTGCTCAAGGCTGTGCGCGCCGACGCCAAGCTGGCGAGTCTGCCGGTGCTGATGGTGACGGCCGAGGCGAAGAAGGATCAGATCGTCGAGGCCGCGCAGGCGGGCGTGAACGGCTACATCGTGAAGCCGTTCACGGCCATCACGCTGAAGGAGAAGATCGACAAGATCTTCGAACGCCTCCAGGCCGCGGCTGGATAAGGGAGATCGCATGAGCCTACCGAATAAAGTCGCGGATGACGAATCCCTGGCCCAGGCCCGTCAACTGGTGGTGGAATTGGAAGCCGGCAACAGCGATCAGGCGTCGTTTCTGGTGGACGAACTCGCGCGGCGACGCGACTCGGGCCTGTTTCAGGAACTGGGAAAGTTGACCCGTGAGTTGCATGACGCTCTAAACGGTTTTCAGTTGGATTCGAAAATTTCCACGCTGGCCGAACACGAAATTCCCGATGCCAAGGAACGCCTCAACTACGTCATCACCATGACCGAGCAGGCGGCCCATCGCACCTTGAACGCGGTCGAAGAGAGCCTGCCGATTGCGGAAGAATTGCAGAAGCGCGCGGATGACCTGCATGACAAGTGGACACGCTTCCGCCGCAAGGATATGGACGTCAGTGAATTCCGCGCGCTGGTTCCGGAGATCGACAGCTTTCTGGATCTGACCAGCGGGCACGCCGCCAAATTAAATTCCAGCCTGTCCGATGTGTTGATGGCGCAGGATTTCCAGGATATCACCGGGCAGATCATCCGCCGGGTGATCAATCTGGTGAAGGATGTCGAGGACAATCTCGTTGGGTTGATCCGCATTTCCGGTCAGCGCATGGCGCCGCCCGAGAAGACTGCGGTGAAGTCGAGCTCTCTTTCCGAGGAACTGTCGCGCGGTATCGGTCCGCAGGTTCCGGGTGTGGATCACGCGGACGTGGTGAATGGTCAGGATGATGTCGACGATCTCCTGTCCAGTCTGGGGTTCTGATCGGGCTATTGGAGTTTTGAAGGACGGATGCCATGAGTTTTGACCCCAATGACGATATTCTCCAGGACTTCCTGGTCGAAGCCGGCGAGCTGCTGGAACATCTCAATGAGCAGTTGGTCGAGCTGGAACAACGGCCGCAGGATACCAATCTGCTGAATGCGGTGTTCCGCAGTTTTCACACCGTCAAAGGCGGTGCCAGCTTTCTCAACCTGACGCATCTCGTCGCGGTTTGTCATCGCGCGGAAGACGTGTTCAACGTGCTGCGTAACGGCGAGCGCGTGATCGACGCCGGCCTGATGGATGCGGTGTTGCGCGTGGTGGATATCGTCAACAGCATGTTCGCCGAGATTCACGCGGGCAAGGAGCCCAGCCCGTCCGATCCGGCGCTGCTGGAAGAATTGCGCGGCTATACCACGCCCGGTGGCGCGGCACCTGTGGCCCCGGCGGTCACTGCCGCACCGACGCCGGCTGCGGACACCGGCGATGTCACCGATGCCGAATTCGAACAGATGCTGGCCGCTGCCCAGGCCCAAACTCAATCCAAGCAGGCCGCACCCGCGGCACCGGTTGCAACGGGCGCGGATAAACCCGCGGCAATGGTCGGTGGCGACGAAATCAGCGACGACGAGTTTGAAGCACTGCTCGATCAGTTGCACGGCGCCAATGGCACGCCCAAACCCGCGGCGGCGCCAGTGCCGGCGGCACCTGTCGTATCCGCGCCGGAAGCGAGCGGTGGCGACAGCATTTCCGACGATGAATTTGAAGCCCTGCTCGATCAGTTCCAGGGCAAGGGCAAAACCGAAACGCCTCCGCCGAGCGCGGCCGCGCGAGCGACGCCCGCGCCAGTCGCCAAGCCAGTGGCAGCGCCGCCGGCGCCCTCCGTGGCACCCATCGCGTCCGCCGCCGCGGCTACGCAACAGGCACCCGCGGCCGAGACCTCGGTGCGCGTCGATACCAAACGTCTCGACGACATCATGAATCTGGTCGGCGAATTGGTGCTGGTGCGCAATCGCCTGGCGACGCTCAAGGCGAGCATGGGCGATGGCGATGTCGCCAAGGCCGTGGGCAATCTGGATGTCGTCACCGCCGATCTGCAAATGGCGGTGATGAAGACGCG